>CAMPJM010000038.1 GCA_946886805.1 uncultured Flammeovirgaceae bacterium
AAAATATGGATGACAACCGAAAAACAGTGAAAATTGCAGCCATTGGCGATATACATATTAGAGAAACCGATAAAGGAAAATGGAGGGATTGCTTTATAAAAGCATCGCAAAATGCTGATATCTTATTAATAAGTGGGGATTTGACCGATACAGGAAGTACGAAGGAGGCCGAGATTTTAAAAAAGGAATTACAGGACTGTACCATTCCTATTGTGGCCGTACTGGGTAACCACGATTATGAACGTGGTGCAGACAAGGATGTAAAACACATCCTAGAAAGTGACAATTTTCACATTTTAGATGGTGAAGCCGTCATTGTTCACAACATTGGTTTTGCCGGAGTAAAAGGTTTTGGCGGTGGTTTTGACAACCACATGCTCTCTATGTTTGGTGAAAAAATGATGAAAAATTTTGTGCAGGAAGCAGTTGATGAAGCACTGAAACTAGACCGAGCCCTTACCAGACTGGAAGGCGAACACGATGATTTACCCAAAATCGTTATTTTGCATTATGCCCCGATAAAAGCAACTGTACTGGGCGAACCAGAGGCAATTTACCCGTTTTTGGGTTCTTCCAGACTGGCCGAACCCATTAACCGGCGAAAAGTAGAAGCTGTTTTCCATGGCCACGCTCACGTGGGTACGCTAGAGGGAAGCACATCTAAAGGAGTGAAGGTTTTCAATGTCGCTAAACCTATTTTGAATAAATCAGGACTTGAGGATCCCTTTTTTATTTATGAGGTAGAAACAGTTGCTTCTGAAACTGTGTAGTTGAAGAAGGAATTAACCTTCCTGTGAGATGGCGATGACACCCTTCTTTACCCATGTTAAATCGCCTACAGGGTTTTCAGGGATTTTATTGAGAACTAGGACTCAAGCAATATTTCTGAGGTGCGCAATTCCAAATACCAAAAGGAAGGTTCTGCTGTAGTTTTGAGGGATCCCGGAACAGGTCCGGGAATGTGTGTTATGGGTTGTTTTTCAGTTATTGGAGCCACAGTAAAACTGTAGCTTGTTAGAATGGTTCCTAAAGTAGACTGATAAATAGAAGCACCTTCCTCGTACGGGGTCTCCGACGCAACATTTGATTTTAAACCAATAATTCGACTACGCAAAGGCATGGCTATGTCAAAGTTAAATTTACGCAGGCTGCAAGCTATGGACGGCCTGTGTAGATTCGGCTTTAGCCGACTCATTGCAAGAGGGTGACCCCAAAAAATACAAGGCTCTTTCAGGAATATTGCTTGACCCAGAACTAGCCCTTATGCTTTACAAACTTAAGGGCTAGAGCTCTTCCTATTAGGTTAAGGGCTTTCAATAAAATTAAAATGTTGCTGTAAGAAGATCTGTGAGGACACAGACCTTGGGTGCTCTAAAATAAATTCTCATTCAATCTAACTGTTAAAATGGGATGTCATCGCTTTGACTATTATCAATTTTTTTATCTCAAATAACTTTGCTCATTATTAGCTTTTCTATAGCATCTACAATTTCTAATTCCGTTCTGGCGCCTTGCTCTCTGGCGGTCTCTAATTTTTTCTTCGCCTGTGTAAGCCACTCTTTATCCTTGCTATTGCTGGATTCTTTCTTTAGGGAAGTTTTACTAAGAACTTCATATCCCAATGCAGAAATTATGGAAAGATTATTGGAAAGGCCTTCCACAGATTTCAAAATCGGAGCTGCGGGAATGGCTCGTTGAATTTGCTTATGGATATCCTTCCAGTCGTTTAAGTAAGCTAAAATTTCTTCCTCTTTTTTTAAGTCAGGACTTTGCAGATAATCGTCAACCAGCGTATTAAATTTTCTGGCCAAAGGTGCGTCTGCTATCGCCGCATCGGCAAATAAGGTAAGGGGCGAATACATCGTATACATAGTGCCTTGGGGATTTCGTGTATAACCCTCAAGCGGTTCCACGAGATCTACCAATGTGTGTAAGGCTGGAATATTCTGACCATTAGAGATATTCCTTAAAATTACCTGCCTATTGGTAATGTGCGTCAAACCATGTTCTTCAAGTTGCCTGCTAATTTCCGGAAGCCTTTGGTACATATCTTCCACATCATTGACACTTGCCGGAGACCATAGACGCTCTGCGATAGTTGCAGTCCTAGGCCATATTCTGGAGTCTACTGATGACAAATCCACTAATTCGCTCCACATGGTGGCTTCTCCTCCCAAAACATGTTCTTGTTGAGCATCCGTTAAATCAGAATTTACTGGCAACGGATCGGTAGTATAATGATCGGCCGCAGTGTGCATAAGATCAATATAATAGCCGTTTGAAAGGATAACGTCGTAGCCTTTTGTTGCAGCTTCTTTAATCCCCTCGGGACCTCTCCAGGATTGAATCAAAGAATTATTTGGAAGGTCAGGGTGAAGTATTTCGTCCCACCCTACCATTATTTTATTTTGTTTGCTAAGGATCGTCAGTAGTTTATTATTGAAATATGCCTGAAGTTCATGGTTATCCTCAATATTATTCTTTTTCATGAAATCCTGAATCGACTTATTCCCATCCCACTGCTTACCCTCGTTCTCATCGCCACCTATATGGAAATATTCATCAGGAAAGAGGGTCGCCATCTCTTCAAATAGATTACCAAGCACTTCATAGGTTTTGTCTATGGTGGGGTTTAATGTAGGATCAAAAATTCCTGCATTTTCGATCAATTCATATGGCCCTGGAGCACTGGCCAATTCGGGAAAAGCCACCAATAAACTACTTGCATGGCCTGGCACATCAAATTCTGGAACTACTCTAATCCCACGTTCATCAGCATAACGGATTATTTCTTTTATTTCATTTTGGGTAAAATATTTTCCTTCTGATGCCTTCTCATGCAATTGGGGATAAACTTTACTTTCTATACGAAATCCCTGGTCATCCACTAAGTGTAAATGCAATACATTCATCTTCACCGATGCCATGCCATCAATATTTCTTTTAACAACATGAATAGGCAGAAAATGCCTGGAAACATCCAGCATCAGGCCTCTCCATTGAAACCTGGGACTATCGGTTATTTCTAAAGCAGGAAAATAAAACCCTTCCTCGTCCGCTTTCAGCAACTGAAGCAAAGTTTCCATTCCTCTTAGTGCTCCTATATCTGTGGCAGCAGTTAAGTGCACAGATTCAGGAGTTATTGTTAGGGAATAGGATTCATCTTCTCCTAATTTAACAATCCCAGGACGGTCTGTTGTGATCAGGATACTCGCCGCAGGGTCAGCTACTGGAGTGATAAATTCTTGTTCGAAAAATAATCCGGTGCGTTGGTCAAGCCGCCGTAAAAATCGTGAGGCTCCAGAATACAAACGCTCGTCCGTCTTTCCTTCAGTGGCCAACCGGAGATCTTTTTCAATTCTGAACTTTCCCTCATGTACCTTGATATGCTCAGGAACCGGCATTAAAACCAGATCGCCGACAGCGGTTTGTGCTTTACTAAATTGCCATAAAAAGCAGGTAAAAAGCAGGATTAAGATGGACTTTTTATTCATAAAATTTTTATTGATTTAATATATATAAGATATAGCTGGATAAACTTCGCTTATGTTACAGCATGTAACAAAATAACCTAAGCATTATACGTGTTGTATAACTTATTTCGTAACAAGCTTTTAGTGTGTTTAATAAAAGGGTATAGAAAACTGTTTCTTTGTTTCGATCCTTGTTTCGAATATATAAGATGGACGATATAAAGATTGCAAAGATTCGAATTATAGGGCTGTCAAAATAGATTTGCTTTCCCTTGTGTTCATGATCGTATTTTTAAAACACAAGGGAAAAACAAATGCTATATTCTATTGTAATTATTTAGGGAAAGAGATTCTGCTAATTTGCATCCCACCATACACGTCCTGCCAAAGTGTTACCACCAGGAAGTCTACTTACCGCTTCTTTGTAACCTATAGGGTTTTCAGCTTCCTCTGCGTATGGATAAACCATTCTGCGAGGAATTTCCCCTCCAGAATCACCGGGATTTCTGAGGTCTAATGTTGGAAGAACAGGGTAACCAGATCTTCTATAGTTTGTCCAAGCTTCAATGAAATCCAAAACAGATACAGTATGTGCCCAGTATTGCGTGTTAATCTGCTCCAACGATCCATCATATGGGTTGTCTGCCAAATAAGCCTCAGCCTCAGACACAGGTATTGCCAATGTTGCATCGAATTGCTCCAAGCAAGTCATAGCAGCTTTTACACCGTTACTATAGTGCGTTGCTGCATCAGCAATCCATCCTCTCTGGGCAGCATCAGCCAACAAAAGTTCGCTTTCAGCATAAGTCATGATGAAGGTTACACCGTCTAATTTCAACATTTTTGGATTGATAGCAGAGAAAGAATTAAGGTACTCTGCTCTTACCTCATCGCCTTTAGCAAGTCCCGCATAAAAACCGTGAACATCTGCGTCATCGTTTACCAGTCCATTAGGCATGCCTTCTTGCTGCGTAGGATCTTGAATCCACTCACTCTCTGGCGCCCATCCGTTCCATGATACCGCTCCATCTTTTACAGTAAAGTCAAAAGCATTTACTACGGCTATTCGGCTCAACCTTGGATCATTATGGTCACTCATATAATCTATAAAAGTTCCAGACCATTTTGTAAACTGCGTGTTACCGCCTTCTCCTTGTGGAGAAAGAATCTGGCTGTTTCGGTTTTTAGTAACTCTATGGCCATCAATAGAATGTTTCAACAGGGCATTGTCAGCATTACTCTGGAAAGTCTTTCCGTTGACTTCTTGAGCAATAGCCTGTGCAGTTGCAGGGTCAACTTTTGTCAATCGCATACCTAACCTTAACAATAAAGAGTTGCCAAACCGTTTCCACGTTTCGATATCTCCGCTATAGAATTGGTCACCAGTTACAGCGTCTGTTCCTGATCCTAGTAGAGAAACTGCATCCCTCACTTCTGCTATAAGGCTGGGGTAGATCTCCTCTTGCTTGTCATAAGTCGGGAATTTAGGTCCGCCATAGTAAGCTAAACCTGCCTCAGAGTAAGGCACATCTCCATAAATATCAGTAACTCTCTGGAATATCAACGCTTTCATGATTCTGGCGACTTGATGTAGATTTACATACTTCGGATCATCGCGGGTAAATTCTACCAACTCCACAATGGTTTTTACCTGCTGTGGATAAGCCGCCAATGATCCCCACGCTGAAAAATAAGCACTAGACCAAGCTTCATTTAAGGCATACACATTACCTGCAGTTCCAATAACACCATCTATGCTGGCTATTCCTTGTATCATTGGCCCCGCGTAGGCCAGGTTAACCCTCCAGGTTTCGTAAGCCAAGTCATCGCTACCGGTGTAGAACAATTGACTTGTGCTTAGCAAATAGTTAGGGTTAAGGGTAAGCTTACTATATGCCGTGGGATCTGTATTGATTTCCTCAAACTTATCCGTACAAGCACCGGAAAATGCCAATGCTAAGGATAAAGCGATATATTTATAAAATTTTTTCATAGTCTTATACTTAAATATTATAATTTAATGTTCAGGTTAATTCCGTAAGAGCGCATAGGAGGCACTCCACCAAGTTCTATTCCCTGGGCCAAAGCAGTATAGTTGCCTTCAGGATCTATATTTTCAGTTTTTCTCATGATATAGAATAGGTTTCTTCCAACCAAACTGATGGTTAAGCCCTTGATCTTATCATTAAAAATAGAGGTCGGAATTGAATAACCTAAAGTCAATTGACGGAATTTAATGAAGCTAGCATCTTCAACAAATAGCTTTGAAACATTATTGGCCACACCATTATAGTATGTTGAAGCTTGAGTATCAGTACCCCAAGGTTTCTCTCCTTCTCTACCTGGAAGGGTTTCTTTATGCAAACCAAAAATATAAGCATAATAGTCTGTTCCAGAGAAAATTTTACCACCCCACTTACCATCAATTAAGAATCCAAAGTTGAATCCCTTATAGGTGAACTCGTTGTTCCATCCAGCGGTTAAGGGATGAAAAGCAGTCCCCCAAGCTTTCAACTCCCCTTTTACAGGAATACCCGAATCAGGATCCACCACAATATCCCCACTTTCATCATACATGTAGTCGGTAGCCATTATTTGGCCATAAGGCTTACCCACAATATTGGCAAGAAAACCGTTACCTGATCTTGATGTAGCATAAGTGTTCAACTCGGCATCCTCGGCCAAAGAAACGATTTCATTTTTGTTGTAAGCAAAGTTAACAGAACTTGCCCAGGTAAAATCAGACGTTTCAATAGGTGTTACACGCAGTAAAGCTTCTATACCTTTATTAGTCATTTCCCCAGCATTGAGTATCGCTCCAGCATATCCGGAGGTCGTAGAGGCAGGGGAACTTAGAATTTCGTTTTCTGAAACCTTGTTATAGTAGGTCAAATCCAAGCCAACTCTGTTGTTGAAGAAACGTAAATCCGTTCCGAATTCAAATTCAGTGGCTTCTGAAGCTACCAAGCTCGGATTAGGAGTGCTTGCATTCTTTACAATAGCCAAAGGAATGCCATTCAACAAGGGACCTAGTAGCGAGTAGTACAATTGGGTGTTGAATGGGTCGGTAGCTTGACCCACCATAGCATAGCCAAATCTTAATTTACCAAAGCTCAAAGCGTCAGAATTCAACAACTGAGAGAAAACAAACGAGCCACTCACCCCAGGATAAAATACTCCCAGTTCATTATCGAAACCTGGAGTAGCTAAAGTAGAGAACCAGTCTTGTCTCCCGGTCACTGTTACGTATAACAAGTCGTCGTATGAAAGTTCAACAGATGCATATACGGACTGAACCTCTTGGTCGCTAGTGCCATAGGTAGTGGTAATTGAGTTAGTGTTGGCTACACTTTCAATGCCTGCAACCAAAATTTGGTCACCTTGAGACCTGAAGTTGTAAGATTTAGTTCTTCTATAGCTTGCGCCTAAAATCGGATTGACGTCGAACTTATCACTAACGCTGAAATTTTTTCCAACCAGACCATCAACGTTTATATCATTAAAGTCTGTTGTAACTTCAACAATTTGTCCATCAGGCCGATAGCCTGTACCCTTAGGAACGATCGAGGTATATCTATTGGAATACGAATCATTTGCGGCACGGCCTTGAATGAACAAACCGTTCTCGAAATCGTAGCGGGCAGATATTGAGCTTATCAATCGTTTGCGGGTAGTGTTATTAACGAACTGATTTGCAGCAAACCAAGGGTTAGTAGCCCAAATATCGTTAGAGTACACTCTTTCAGTACCGTCTTCGTTTATCCCTGGGTTCAGCGTTCGAATATCCAAACTTGTAGGCATAAACATAGCACCGTGGTTAGCATTACCTGGTCCATCGTTCAAGAAAGGTCGGTTTTTTGCTTTCTCAATGATGTAGTTTGCCCTACCGTCAATCGTTAAACCTTTTATTGGCTTAAATACCCCGGAAAGATCAAAAGTCTGACGATCTAAACCAGAGTTAGGTACAATAGATTTGTTATCTAAATTACTTGCAGAAAGACGAACTCCTCCATCTTCAAATGCTTTTTTGAGAGCAATGGTATTGGTCCAGGTTCCTCCTATTCTATAGAAGTTCTCCAAATTATCTTTCTGTGCCACGTACGGACGGCTAACACCATCGAATTGTGGAACCATGGAACCGTCCAATCTCCCACCCCACGAATTTCTGGCAGCAGTCATAGCTTCTCCAGCACTTTCGGGTGCTTCATTGTTAGCGCCTTGTCCATACTGGTATTGAAAATCTGTCAAGTTCACTACTTGCTCGGCCACATAGTTAGAGTTAAAAGAAATTCCGTCTCCACTCGCTCCGGTTTTAGTAGTAATCAGGATAACACCAGCTTTAGCTCTATACCCATACAACGCAGAAGCAGCGGCACCCTTTAATACGGAGATGCTTTCAATATCATCCGGGTTAATGTTAGAGATCGCATCTCCCAAGTCTGGCGCGTTGTCCCATTGACTTCCAGCGTTGGCATTCGGCTGACTTTCTACAGGTACACCGTTAATGACGTACAATGGTTGGCTGGATTGCGTGATACTAGAATTCCCTCTGATCACAATATTGGTAGACGCTCCAACACCACCAGCAGTAGAGTTGACATTAAGACCGGCTACCTTACCCACTAAAGAATTGACGACATTGTTTTCCCGGGCCTTGGTTAAGGACTCACCCTGTACCTCCGTAACAGAGTACCCTAAGGCTCTGGTCTCTCTTTTAATACCCAATGCCGTGACCACAACTTCTCCAAGCTGCTGGATGTCGCGTATTAAATCTACATCGATTGCGGAACGGTTGCCGACTACTTCTTCACGTGTTTCGTATCCTATGAAAGAGTAAGTTAGTACTGCATCATCACCAGGCACTTCTATGGTATAATTTCCATCAATATCTGAAATTGTACCTACAGGACTCCCTTTGATAATAATGTTAACACCGGGCAACGCTTGCTGGTCAGTGTAGTCTTTAATGGTTCCTGAGACTTGTTTTTGTGCAATGGCCAATGGAATCAGCCACACTGAAAACATACAAATTAATAAAAGTTTTTTCATGGTTTATGGTTTGGTTATGGATTGAATTTGGACGAAATAATAGTAAAATAATAATAATTGAATCTTTTTTCGCTGAATGGCAAAGATCTGTAGCTGAATGAAAGTGAAATGGATCGCGAAAAGGTTCGGATGAAGTTTTATTATTTTTTCCATGAAAAGATTAATATATTGTGATTCATTTCGATTTTATCCATGAATTATCGTGCTAACTTTCATCAAGATCTTTCTTTTATATGGAAAACGGCCACAAAGCCAGAAGTAAAACCGGCTGCATCTATTGCTGATTTTCTGAAAAGCCCCCCGGTATACCATACCATATTTTGGATCAGCTATTTTATCTTCAACACGCTGAGGTGGGGAGTCTATTTTGATGATTATCTGTATTCGCTTAAGTCAAACATTGTTGAATTCCCCATTCACTTACTACTGGTGTACTTTAATATCTATTTCCTTTTGCGGAAAGTACTACCGAAGAGCCTTCCAAAGTATATTTTCTATTTTTTGACCTCAATTCTTATTATGTCATTAATTAGGATTGTGCTTACCTACGGCTTAGTTACCACAGAAGTATGGCGGGAGTCAACTATTCCGGTTGAATCGCCTTTTGGCTTCAACTATATTCTGGCTGTATATCTGGGGGAATTGTATTTTGTGGGTTTGATCACAGCTATCTACTTAATTATTGCGCTTCTGGCCAGCAAGAAACGAATGCTGGAATTACAACAAAGAAATCACGAAACCGAGCTTTCTTTTTTAAGGTCGCAGGTTCAACCGCATTTTTTCTTTAATACGCTGAATAATCTATATTCCCTGACCCTTGAGAAGTCCGAGAAAGCCCCCGAAACAGTACTGAAACTTTCAGAGCTTATGAGCTATATCATATACAAGGGAAAAAACGGGCGCGTAAAACTTGCAGAAGAGATAGAACATATCAACAACTATATAGATCTTGAATGCCTTCGCTTCGGAAATAAACTGGAAGCCCGGCTTTCTATCTCAGGTGACATACATGAAAAAAAACTTCCCCCACTCATTTTAATGCCATTCGTTGAAAATAGCTTTAAGCACGGGATTCATTATAGAAATGGGAAAATACCTATTCAAATCGGCATAGAGGTTGTTGAGGACAATTTAATATTTACCACCAAAAACCCCACAGGTTCCTCAGAAAATGCCAGCTTTAAAAATGACGAATTATCGGGAATAGGTATTCAGAACACGAAAAGAAGACTTGAATTATTATATGGAAACGATTTTAAGCTTGATGTAAACAAGCAAACTGATTATTTTATAGTCACCCTGAAAATAAAATTGTATGAAAATTAATTGTTTGATAGTGGATGATGAACCTCTGGCAGCAAACGTTATAAAAAAGTTTTTAACGGACTATAAAGACATTGAAGTTTTAAATACCTGTCAGGATGCCTTAGAAGCCTTTAGCTATCTTACAAATAGCGCAAATCAAAAGGTAGATCTTATGTTTTTGGATATAAATATGCCGGAAATCTCAGGAATGGACTTGATGCGCAGGCTTGAGACCAAACCCCTTACGGTTATAACCACTGCTTACAGGGAGTATGCGGTAGAAGGTTATGAATTAGATGTGTTTGATTATCTAATGAAGCCCATTTCTCTTGGTCGTTTTATAAGAACTATCGAAAAAATAACAGAACATTTCGAACTCATTAACAAGGTCGCGAGTTCATCACTGCTTGATCAGGAAAAGGAAGAACATATCTTTATCAAGGTTGACAAAAAGATGATAAAGCTTTATTTTTCTGATATACTGTATATTGAAAGTTTAAAGGATTATGTTCGCATCGTTTGCACGAGTGAAAATTTCATTGCCCATTCCAACTTAGGAAGCTTTACGTCCAACCTCCCAGAGGATAAATTTATTCGCGTACACAGATCGTATACTATCTCCTTGTCCAAAATAAAATCTTTGGAAGGAAACAATATCAACATTGCCGGCAAAA
The DNA here is from genome assembly GCA_946886805.1 of uncultured Flammeovirgaceae bacterium. The sequence goes on from CAMPJM010000038.1 coordinate 10,502, forward strand.
TTATTCCTATCGGAAGGAACTATCAGGTGGAGATAAAAAAGCGGATCTTGCTTCAGAAGAATTGAAATAATTACTGAAGGTGGCTCAATTTCCCTCAATTTGAGGGAGTAAAATAGCGTTACAGATTGGCGACATTTAATTAAGATTAACCATCCCGTCTCTTCTTGGTTTTATTTATGTTAAAATAAAATGACCGCTTAAGATAAAATAGATTTTTCGAGACATAAAAAAATCAGAGAAACCACTATGCAACTGATAAAAATCAACGCTAAAGATGATTTTAAGGTAATAGCAGGAACCAAAAGATCTCAATCTGCCACAATGGTGCTCCAACCCGCTTCATCCACTGGAGGCTCTGATAACAAACATAAATCCAGTGATCAATGGTTATATGTGTTATCAGGAAACGGCGAGGCCATAGTAGCGGGACAAACCCTTAAGATCGAAACCGGATCACTCTTGCTGATAGAAGCAGGCGAAACCCATGAAATTAAAAATAATGGCAAAGAGCCATTGAAAACTTTAAACTTTTATTGTCCCCCCGAGTATTAGAAATACTATTTAAATTGAGCCTTTTTAGAATAATACATGGATGTTTTGCTTTTATTATTATCAGCGCTTTGCATGGCCTTAGGGGTCGCTGGTGCTTTATTGCCGGTCCTTCCCGGGCCGATACTTTCTTTTGGAGGTATTATTTTGCTTCATTTAACAAAATTTGCCGCCTTCTCCTCTAATTTCCTCATTATATATGGCATAGTTGCATTGGTTATATTTTTACTGGATATGTGGATGCCTATTGGAGTAACCAAGGCTTTTGGTGCCAGTAAATACGGTACCTGGGGTGCCGGAATAGGCGTGGTGGCAGGAATTTTTTTATTGCCGCCAATCGGCATTGTTGTTTTTCCATTTACAGGTGCACTGGCAGGGGAATTAATTGATGGAAAGAACTTTCAGAAGAGTTTAAAAGGTGCTTTGGGATCTTTCTTAGGTTTCATTTTAGGCGTGGTGATGAACCTGGCTGTTTGCCTGGTAATGGCATTTTATTATGTGGAGGCCCTATATATCTATTTTCGGTAGTTTTATCATTCTGCTCTTGCATAGATAGGGATTCCGGAGCAAGCGAGCTCAACTATGAAGTATTTTCCTAGTGTCGTGTCAACGTTTAAATGCCGGGTAAGGCATAAGTAAATTTTGGTGTAGGTCAAGGCATAAAAAATGAGCATAGCCATAGCTATGTAAGGCTTTTTATAACGAAGACATACGCCAAAAGATACCTTGGATTACACGTCAATTTATGCTTGACAGGACACTAAATAAACCGCATGCTAAAAATAATCATAGATCTCCTCTTCAGAATCACAAATATTCAAATCCAGATTCTCTACTTTATGATCGCTATTCTGCAAGCAATCGAATTTAAATTTCAACTTTTCCCCCGAGTTTGATTTGGTTATAATTGCCACTTCGCAAAGGCTGGAAAAACCATTGCTTTTTAAAATGTGGCAACCTTTAATTACCCACTTTCTAAGAAAAAAAAGAAATTGGTCAGTACTTAAATCAGAAAAGGATTTCTTTATAAAAACCCACCTATTTACATTTTCGATCGTTGCCAGGTGTAGTGCTTGTTCCATGGCATCGTGGTAAGATTTCATGGTTCCCTCCTGATCAAAATGAACTTCTATTGCATCAAATATTGGGTTATACTTAATGGTGGCACTCCCATTGTTTATACCTCTCATAGTTTAAAAAATTTGCAAAGTATGTTTATTAATGAAATTTAAAACGATATAATTTCAATTAGGTTTTAATTATTATCATTCCAAAAATAAAAAAAATATTCTGCCTAAATTTGGCCAACAGTTACCATTTTTTCATTGAGTGATATAAATTTAAGTCTTTCAATATATCCTTCGTAATGCTTATTCTATCACTGCCAAAAGTTTTGGGTATTTCTTTTCCATATAATATGGTGGCAAAACAGTAAGCATCTTTTCCTCTTTCTAAAATACCTACGTACCAGCCATAATCAGTATCTTCTATCATGCCCCAGCCTGTTTTTCCATATAATTTCAAGTTACCTTCCTCCTCCTGTAAGATAAGCTGCTTTACCGTTCTTTGAACTTTCGGACTAAAAGCCAGCTTTTCTTCATACAAAAGCTTTAGAAAATTCACCTGCTGTTTAGGAGTGATTTTTAAACTGCCATCTAACCAAAATATGTCAATTTCCGAAATGGTTTGATTACCATAATCCTCCCGTGATAGGTATTGCTGCATCTTGTCCTTACCAATTCTCTTGGCTAACTCCTGATAGTACCAAACTACCGAATATTTCATTCCCGAAGCAAGGGAATGGTCTCTATTCCATACAGGAACACTTCGTTCTATACCATCCCATTGATAGATAACTCCCGAGTCTGCCACCACGCCGGTTTCCAAACCAACCAAAGCATTAAAAATCTTAAAAGTGGAAGCGGGTAAAAATTCTGTTTCGGATAAAACTGGATCTGAATGAATGTATTTGTCATTACTAATGTCATACAAAATAAAAGCACCATCATAGGTGCCAAAAAAATGTTGAAGGTCAATCTTAGTCTCCTGTGTTTGGGCAGATATAGGATTCCCAAAGGGAGAAAAACCAAATAAAATAAAGATAGCCAGTTTTTTTTTCATTTTGTTTAAGTCTTTAGATTGACACACTTTGTTTTATCATCTTTATCTGAATTGGGAAAATAGCTAATTTACCCTATCCTATAGCTTGAGACTAAACACATTGTAGACCCTTAGTTATTCATTTGCCTTCTCTTATTCATAGGCTATATTTATACCTTGCCTGCCACTATATACATTATATTTCCGCCAGCAGAAACAAATTTTTCTTCCTTTAATTGTGTGAGGGCCCATGCTTTGTAGGCATCCAATTTTATCCAATAAGAATCAAAATCTCTCTTTTTGCCTCCCCCCGCCTTAAAATAGCGAAGATTATCATCATATCCTGAACCTCCTGAATTTGTTTCGAACCATTCTACCAACTGGCTTGCTCTTACTCTTTTTTCGCGGGTGTCGTACGGAGGTATGATGGTTAGTGCTTTATCGGAAATCCACACTTTAATATCTGACAAACCGGCTTTCAAGAACAATTCAGGCAATACATCGCCCAACGAGCTGTACCCTTCTCCAAGTCTTTGTTTGCCTTTTTCGCACCTTAGCCTTACCTCAATTACTTCCATCACGTCCTTTACATCAAAATCTGCCTGAGCCAAACTATCAAACATGAGGTTGGGCACAAGGTTATTGGGCTCAAGAGCCATCACCCAGCTGTCCTTCTTCGTGACACGCTTCATTTCTTTAACAACTTCCAACGGCTCTGGAACATGAATTAATAACGTTTGGCAAAAAGTCAAGTCCATTTCCTCATCGGAAAACGGTAGATGGTTTGCATCGCCTTCCATAAATTCAAAATCCACTCCTTTGGATTTCTCACTTTTTCTTACTTTCTGCCTCGCCCTTTTGAGATGTCGCTTTTCAAAATCCAGCCCCTTTATCGAAGCACCTTCTGATAAATAGTTAGCAATGTTCAACGACATGATGCCATTACCACACCCTATGTCAGCAACATTTTTACAGTCTTTGAGGGATAATCTTTTCGATAGCAACTCCAGGTAATCCTCGTTCCACCAATATTCCCGTGATTCTCCGAGATGATCTATGGAATGAGCCTGATTTTCATTTTGTGAATAATTCAATCAATAAGTTTTTTAGTTATTATTAACTACGAAGGTATTTACAAATAGGGAAAAAGCAGGTACGTTGCCTCGATTTTTACTGAAAAAGTCTTGATTTAGCCTTTAGTAGAAGTCGTGCAGGTGAAATGGGGGACAAGCGACCGGAGGTTTTGTGATTGCAGTGGTCATTTCAGACAGCACCTAAACGGAAACACGAATCAGTCGGATCATCCACCAATTTCTTTTAGGTTGTGGCTACTAGCCCATCCGCGTCCTGTCCCCCGACAGGATGCATTCGTAGTAGGTAAGGAAAACATGTGCCAGCCGAAGGACAACTTCTATGGCGATATTCACACTTCGCCGCTCTTAAATTGGTCGCTGTCGGGGGACAAGCGACCGGCGGTGATTGTGATTGCAGTGGTTGTTTCAGACTGCATCTAAACGGAAAACCGAGAAAAGAACGATTAAATCATCCACCAATT
>CAMPJM010000039.1 GCA_946886805.1 uncultured Flammeovirgaceae bacterium
TGCCATAGTATTTTTGACACAAATATATAACATTATTTAATGAACGCTATACTAGGGACAAACAAGGTACCGTTCAGGAGCATGTGGTAAGGTAGGAAACGACATCTTCATGCGTAAATAAAAACTCAATACAACATTTAGGTAATCTATTATTTTGAACAAGCTTCTGTTATAGATATATTACTTTGGACAACCAATAGATGCCCTGCGTTGGTGGCAAGGCAAAAACATATCTAAACCATAATGAGTAATCAGATAATCTTTGTTATTGCATTAACTTTCTTGATTAATCTGATTACCACTTTATCCTATTCAGTCAGAATAGTTGGGATAAGAACGGGAAGAATTGCGGTATCTTTTGCTCTTTTTAATATTCTGGTTCTAATTTCGCGGACTGCTTATGGATTTCAGGCACCTCTGTTAGCAAACAGCATAGAAGAAAACATCAAATCAGGGGAAGGTGAAAATCTTTTTGAGTTCAGGCTAATCATCCTTTTCTGCTCAATTGCTACTATTGTAGGCGGGCTTCTAATCCCTACTTTCCAAAGGTTGCTGTCTATAGCAGTTAACAAGTTTAGTATCTATAAATCTGTTCCCAAAATACTTTTACATAGCTTTTCTGAAGGGGGAATAAATTCTGTACGAGAAAGCGCAGTTTTTCCAAGTCCAAAAAATTTGACAGAGTTGCGGGTTAAAGAAGATTTCCCGTGGAAGGTATTCATTATGAATGTGATTGCAGTAGCAATAATAACTGTCGGCGTTTTGTCATCGCTATATGCAGGATACCTCAACCCTGAATTTAGAACAACTGCCAGCAGTTTATCTGCTGTAATTAACGGGTTCTCTACCATCCTTATGTTTGTTTTTATTGACCCCTTCTTATCAATAATGACCGATGAAGTTGTTTTAGGAAAAGTAAAAGAAAGTGTGTTTAGAAAGCATATTATATATATGGTGTTTGCCAGACTTCTTGGAACAATTTTAGCACAATTTCTCTTTATTCCTTCTGCTAAGATCATTGCTTACATTGCCACTGCAATTTGAAATATAAGATCCCTTAGCCGCAACGGAAGCTAAAAATCCAATAAAAGTGGAAATTGCAAAGTTGCGTTCAACACCTCTTTTTCCTGGATTTGAAATGTTTGCTTCCAAGAAGGCTCATTTTTAGGGTTTAGTACTGTTGAAACGACGCTGATAAGTCGCATAAAGTAGTGGTTTACCACCCACCTCCTCAATTGCTCAGGATATAAACATTTTCTTTTTTCCCTTTTTTATATTCCACATTCAGGGCAGGCACTTTTTGATATAATTGCTCCATCACCCCTTTAGTGTCAATAATTACTTCAGGCTTATCGGTAGAAAAATGATGGTAAATGGCTAAAAGATTGTCGTAATATTCAGGTTGTGCCAGCTGCATGGAAGATAATTTCCAATTCAAATAGGGTGTGGCAAGGCTAGAGTTTTTATAAACACTTAAATCAGTGCCAATAAAAAGTATTTTTTTATTGGCCGCCAGCTCGTCATATTCTGTGGGCTGAACCAGTAGCTTGCTATAATTAAGATAGTTTGACACCGGACTCCACTGATATAAACTTGAGAAATGTACGAATAACATGGTAAGAAAAAAGACTGAGAAAACTATTTCGGTGATAAATCTTCGTCTTATCAATAAGAAGAAATGACTTATATAAAAAGCACCAACAGGGATGAACAACACCAGAAGGGCAGGCATCCGGTTGTTACTTATCCACCAGGCAACCAAGGCCATTATAAATAAAAAAAACATTGTTTGCTGAAATCTTTCCTGAAAATTTGTAAAGCGCTTTGCTTCAAAAAGCTTTACAAAAGATAGCATTAAGAATATAAAAGGGACTATTACGATATAAATCAACATAGAATAATCCATGTAGGAACTGTATTCCAAAAAGACAACGGCGTATACATAATTTATATAAAACTCGAATAATGCGTTGTTCCAATAGTAATACACAATTATAAGAAGCCAGGGAAGCGCCAATCCGTAGAGAAATAGAAAATAACTTTTGGGAGTAGTTCCTGTAAAAAGCAAATACGAAAACAGTAAAGCAACTACAAGAATTAAGGATGGCAGGTAAAACAACGATGCTATAGCCATTAACATTCCCGTGCTCAAAAGAGAATTGACTGCAGTTTTATGTTCTATATCAAAGAAAGCATTATTTATTGCCAGCAAAACGAATGTTAAAGAGATCAATGCAGGCGAAAGCGTATAAAATTGAAAGAAAGAAAACATTAACAAGCCATATATCAGCGCCGGTACATAAGTATTTTCATTATAAGCTTTGTTCCGCAACAACAAATAGTTAAAAAGCACACATTGCACCAGTATTAAAACAAAGCCTAATATTTGGTAGGTAAGATGTGACCTTCCAAAGACTTCATGTAATAACCAGTAAGTTCCCGCTGCCAAAGGAGCTGTATCGTCCCAGACGTCCTTATACATCACAGCATCATTTTCGGCCAGCTTTTCCCCCAGAAGCATCCATTTAAGCTCAGGCTCTGTCAAAGGCACACTTCCATAAAATGCCGGAAGCTTCATGAGCAATAGAAAAACAAACAAAATGACCAGTCGGTAAGGGTCGTTTAGCCTAAAGAATGAAAACAATATCGTAAAATTAAAATAGTGTTGTAATTTTGGCTATTTAAACCAGGAATATCTATTAGAAAATTTATCCCGAAGTGAAATAGCCGCAAATCAATCGCTTTGCCATTTTCACTCTCGTAACGTTTCCTAATAAATATCGGGGTTTATTAGCAATTCATGCAGATTAAAAAAACATTAGCAAATATGCAAAACTTATAATTTTTGAATTTAGAAATTTCTATACATTATTACACTGTATGGAAATTTTTAATATAGCTTCCGTTTTATACTCAATGAAAAGCTATTACGATCAAAAACTAAATTTCTGAAATAGTTTCAAATGTAGTAACATTCCCGCATCAGTAGTGATTTATAAAAGATTAAGTACTAATTTTAATCACGTGAGGCTATTTTTAATTAAAATCTTGAAAAATAAATATTAGAGTGATGAAAGAGAGCAATAGACAACTAAAAGTAGGGAAACTCATTCAAAAAGATTTGGGCGAATTATTTCAGAAAGATACAAAAGGAATGTTTGGAAAGGCTTTTATAACGGTGACGACGGTAAAAATGAGCCCTGATCTTTCAATGGCAAAAGTATATCTGAGCTTTTTGATGGTAGAAGATCAAAAGCAAATGATTGATGATATTAACAAAAAGAAAAGTGAGATAAGAAGAATCCTGGGAAACAAAATAGGCAAACAAGTGAGAATTGTACCTGATCTTATATTTTACCTCGACGATACTGCTTCTTATGCATCAAAAATCGATGATTTGCTGGCAGGATTGGATATTCCCAAGGATGACAAAGAAGATAATTGATTTTTAATTTAGACGGATAAAGGATCTCGATATTATTGTTGAATACCTGCAAGTAGTTCTTTCAATTCCTTGTCAGTAAGGTTTTCTTTATCCGACTTATCATAAATTGTAAGCAGGTATACCAAATCTTTAATGACCAAAACATTAGTGATCACTCTTCCACCACCTGATTTACCTTTGCCCTTAGAGGCAATAGCGATGCGGATTTTGTAGCAGCCATGGCCAATAAAAGTTCCTTGTTCCCGATTTTCTTTTAAGCTTTTAATCAGATTGATGTACTCCTCTTTAAGAGAGGGAAATTTTTTAGCCAGTCTTTTCAAATTCTTTTCAAACCTGGGAATGGTTTTAACGCTATAACTCATTAATTAAATCTTCAGCATTACGAGCTTTTAATTTACCCTCTCTTACCAACTTTAACTCTTCCACGGCTTCTCTTATGTCCTCCATTAAATTAGCTTTGGTTTCAGAAAGTGGTGTAGCCTTTTTTACGAAAGAAAAATTTTTTAACACTTCCATGAAGAAAGCAGCTTTGCTGTCTTTTATATCCAATAATATTTTCATAATCTGTCAATTTTACCTTATAAATGTTTTGTTAGGTCTTCAAAAAATAGAAGTATGTAAATTTACCCAAACATTTTGACAAAAGAAATGCTCTTTAAGGTACAAAATACCATTAGAACCGTATTCATAAGTTGGTTAAAAATAATTGTTTAAAAAATAATTTTTGGAATAAATTTACTGGTGTGCGGCTAAAACTATTGTAATATTGTTTTTATCTACAAAATCGCCTATAACTTATGGTTCATGAGCGTGTTTTTGATTAAAGTAAAAAATGCGCTTTATCTATTTGCAAAGGCATTATTAAAAATTTAAAATTATTTAGAATTGTTAGGTTATAGGAATAAATAAACGACATTGAATACATCCTTTTTTATTGCTCGTCGGTACTTCCGCTCTAAGAAAAAGAAAAATTTTATCAACATCATTTCCAATATCTCTATGATTGGAGTGGCTGTTGGTACTATGTCTTTGGTAATAGTACTTTCGGTTTTCAATGGTTTGGAAGATCTTATCCGTTCGCTATACAGTTCTTTTGATCCGGAAATAAAGATCACCGCTACTACAGGAAAATCTTTTGAGATTGACGACGCTTTTTTGGAAAAAATTTCTACTATAGAGGGAGTAGAAATTGTTACCGAAGTGATAGAAGACAACGCCTATGTCCGTTATCGCGATTCTGAATTGATAGTGAAAGTAAAAGGGGTAGGGGACAATTTCATCGATCAGGAACGAATGGACGAAACAATCGTCCATGGCGAGCTCAAATTGAAAGAAGATGGTGTCAATTATGCATTATTGGGAAGAGGGGTTCAATATGCATTGGGAATTTCTCCAAACAATGATTTCTATACGCTTCAATTATTTTACCCGAAAAATTTACGGCCGGGTGCCTTAAATCCCTCCAGTCTCTACAATCGAAAAAATATCCTTCCCGGAGCTATATTTGCTATCGAAAAACAGTATGACGAAAGCTACATTATTGTGCCATTGGACTTTGCTAAAGAGCTGATGGATTATGAAAATAAACGCACCTCGTTAGAAATTAAAACTGCACCTGGATACGATATAACGCGAGTGCAAGCAAACATTAAGGGGGTTCTGGGCGAGAACTTTCAAGTTTTAAACAGTGATGAACAACATTCAGGACTACTAAGGGCTATAAAAATTGAAAAGCTTTTTGTGTTCCTTACTTTTTCTTTTATTCTCGCTGTAGCCTCCTTTAATATTTTCTTCTCCCTTACCATGCTGGCGATAGACAAGAAAAAGGACATTGCCATTTTATATTCCATGGGTGCGACTGATAAGCTAATTAAAAATATTTTTTTAAAGGAAGGTGCCATCATTGCTTTTTCGGGGGCAATCTCCGGTCTTCTGTTGGGCTTGTTAATTTGCTGGCTACAAGAAACTTTTGGGCTTGTTTCCATGGGCATGCAAACGAGTATCCTTGATTCCTATCCTGTAAAAATGGAATTTGCCGATTTTATTTATACCGGGATCAGTATCATTCTTATTACACTTTTGGCTTCTTACAGGCCGGCAATTATCGCTACACGTTCAAAAATAAAAGATAACCTATAGCAGAGGTAAGAAAACATTCATAATCTCTGGCATATGTTTGATATTTATTTACTATTTTGCGGTTCTGTATTATCCAAAAAATGAACGTTTCAACTGCTAAACCCTTCGATATAATTTACTCTATATTCCAACATGAGTACCTGGGATACCTTTTTGAGTCTTACGTAGTACAGCTAGACGAAAAAGGAAGGCTAAGTTATTTGCACCAGAATATCTCTTCAAAAAATGCTGAAGAGTTTTCAAGCGGGCTCGACGAAAAGGATTTCGAACTGATAAAATTGATGGACTCCATCCAACAAAATGCGGTTGTGAGCCATTTCGACAAAAAGAAATCAAAGCCTGCCGAATTTTTTTTAAAGCATTTTCAGAAAGACAATGTAAATAAACTTTTACAGCAGGAAGTTGACCGCTATCTGGAAAAAAGAAGGGCCAAAATTCTTGATTTGCTTCCGGGCAAGCAGGTTTTTGAAATGAGTAACGATGGAGAACCTGCATGGAAAAAAATAGATGTTCCTTCCGAAAAAGCGTCTGTTTTATTCCACTTTAGAAGAAACGAGGACAATACACATTATTTTCCGACTATAAAGCACAATGGTGAAAAGGTAGATTTTCAATATAAAAATGCTTTTATTATCTGCAATCAACCCGCAGGTCTTGTGGTTGAAAATACCTTGTACAGGTTCAATAAGGATATAGACGGACCCAAATTAAGGCCGTTCTTAAACAAAAAGTTTATTGTCATTCCCAAAAATGTGGAAGACACCTACTTCAGAAAATTTGTAGCGCCTCTGGTTGCTTCTTTCGATGTTTACGCAAAAGGATTTGAAATTATCACAGAATCTTTTAAACCCAAACCAGAGTTGGTATTTTCGAAGGTGGTTTCTCTCGGGGGTAGCGCTGTTAACTTATTTGGTGAGCAGATTGAAAACAAAAATCCTTTTGAGGAGGATAAAATACTGTTTGAGCTCTCTTTTAGATATGGTAATTACAAATTCAATGCCGACCAACCATCCGCTACCAGCGTAAAAGTCGAAAACAACAATGGAGAATACGTTTTTCATCGGATAAAAAGATCCCTTAGCGATGAAAAATATTTTGTGAGCTTATTAAAATCACTAAACCTGGACTTGCGACATGCGCGGGCTACAATTGCGAAATCAGAAGCATTCGCCTGGTTACAAAGAAATCAGGAGCGCCTTAATTCTGAGGGATTTACGATAAAACAGAACGAAAAAGAAGAAAAGAAATATTTTGTAGGTAAGTCTACTATTGATATTGAAGTAAGGGAAAACATTGATTGGTTTGACATTTATGCAACGGTTACGTTTGGTGAATATGAAATTCCCTTTATTAAACTTAGAAAGCTAATTCTAAAAAAGCAGACAGAGTTCTTGCTTCCCAACGAGGAAATAGCTGTGATTCCAGAAGCGTGGTTTAAAGAATACGCTGAACTATTTGCCTTCATGGAGGAAAATAAAGTGGCTAACCAAAAGCTTTCTTTAAATAAACACCATATTGCTTTGGTCCAGGACATGGAGAACGGGCATTTGGCTAAGATAACGATGAATAGAAAGCTGGAAAAGCTTAAGGAATTTGAATCTATTGAAGATCATCCGCTACCATTGTCGTTCAAAGGAGAGCTAAGGCCGTATCAAAAAGCAGGCTATAACTGGCTGCAGTTTCTTAACAAGTATAAATTTGGCGGATGCCTGGCAGATGATATGGGCTTGGGTAAAACCGTGCAAACGCTGGCGATGCTCCAACATCAAAAGGAAATAGGCACATCCCAGGCATCCCTACTGATTATGCCTACTTCTTTGGTATATAATTGGCAAATGGAGGCACAAAAATTTACCCCGGATCTAAAGGTTTTTGTTTACACAGGCTCAACCAGAGAAAAAGATGTTGAAAAATTTGCTCAATATGACCTCGTTTTGACCTCTTATGGCATTACCAGATTAGATGTAGATATTCTAAAAGATTACAAATTCAACTATATTATCCTTGATGAGTCTCAGGCTATAAAAAACCCAAATTCGAACATAGCAAAAGCGGTAAAAAAACTACAATCCCACTTCAGGTTGATCCTCACAGGTACACCGCTTGAAAACAGCACATTGGATCTTTGGTCGCAAATGACCTTTATAAATCCGGGGCTTTTGGGAAATCAAACTTATTTCAAAAATGAATTTTTACATCCCATAGAAAAGAAAAACGATTTTAATAAATCCAATAAACTTTATGCTATCATAAAGCCATTTATCCTCCGGCGCCATAAATCTCAGGTTGCTACCGAGCTTCCAGCCAAAATTGAGAGTGTTCAATACAGCACAATGACTGCAATGCAGGAGGAAAGGTATGAAGAGGCCAAAAGTTATTTCCGAAACAAAATCCTTGATAAAATCGAAAATGAAGGAGTCAGAAATTCTCAATTTTTGCTTCTACAGGGTCTGACCAGTCTTAGACAAATAGCCAATCACCCCAAAATGGTAGACCGGGAATATATGGGAGACTCGGGAAAATTGGAGGACGTTACCCATATGTTGTTGAATGCGATCAGCAAAAAGCATAAAATTTTAATTTTTAGCCAGTTTGTAAAGCACCTGAGTATTCTAAAAAATTATCTTGAAACAAAAGGGATAGACTTTGCCTATTTGGATGGCAGCACCAGAGATAGACAAAAACAAGTAACCCGTTTTCAGGAAGAAGAAGACCTCAAAGTATTTCTTATATCCCTAAAGGCAGGAGGGCTTGGCTTAAATTTAACAAAAGCAGATTATGTGTTTATTCTTGACCCTTGGTGGAACCCTGCAGTAGAAGCACAGGCAGTTGACAGGGCCCATAGAATAGGTCAGGAAAATAAAGTTTTTACCTATAAGTTTATTACGAAAAATACGGTAGAGGAAAAAATTCTAAAGCTGCAACAGTCTAAAATAAGACTTGCCAACGAACTCATTACTACCGAAGAGAGCTTTGTGAAAAACCTTTCCAAAGAGGATATTGCTTCAATATTGGAATAATTTATCTGCCATTATTCGATATTATAACCGTCTCTTTTTAAAAAATAAACTTTTTGCGGCAATTAATTGTCTATAATAGTGTATATCAATGGTTTTTGTTATATTTAGAAATAGGGTATCCGCAATTAAAACCTCAAATTATGAATTGTGTCATCAACAACGTAATTAATTCATACCATAAGAAGGGTAAAAAAGTAGAAGTAATCAGGCGCTATATTCGAATGAAATACCATATCACTATGGATATTGCTTCTATTAGAGAAAGGATCAGGTCAATGAATATGGATTACAAATTTACCTGAGACGGTCATAGTAACTGTAGTCGCTGGTTATCAAAAGAAGAAGCCGCTGTAAGCTTTTAATTTTTATAAAGTAAAATTTTGGCTGCCATGTTACTTTTTTTATAACCTCTGAACATCCCTGTTGTATTAAAAGGCATCGCTATATTTCCTGTATTATCCAGGGCGATAACACCACCGTCACCATTTATCTTTACTAGCTTTTCCATAACTACTTTTTCCGCCGCTTCTTGTACTGACAGGCCCTTGTATTTCATCAGTGCTGCAATATCATAGGCAACCACTTCTCTGATAAAAAATTCTCCATGACCGGTAGCTGATACCGCACAAGTTTCATTGTCTGCATACGTGCCAGCGCCAATAATTGGTGAATCACCAACTCTGCCAAATCTTTTGTTGGTCATGCCTCCGGTAGAGGTTCCTGCAGCTAAATTCCCAAACCTATCTAAAGCAACAGCCCCAACCGTACCATATTTACTGTCTCGAATGTCGCTTTTTATACTGCCCTGATCATCTTCGTCGTTAGAATGGTCCAACTTAATACTGTCTGATTTTATAATCTTTTGGAGGTGTTGAAACCTTTCCTCTGTGTAAAAATAAGACGAGGACACCAATTCTAGCCCCTGTTCTTTTGCAAAAGCCTCTGCTCCGGCACCGGTTAGTAGCACATGTGGCGAACTTTTCATGACTGAATAAGCGGCGGCAATAGGATTTTTAATAACAGAAACACCAGCAACAGCTCCAGCCTGGTGGTTTTTTCCTTCCATTATAGAAGCATCCATTTCATTTTTTCCCTCGTGCGTAAAAACAGCACCTTTTCCCGCATTGAATAACGGGGAATCTTCCAGGATCTTAATAGCGGCAATTACAGCTTCAGTGCTTGTGCCACCGCGTTCCAAAATTTCGAAACCCGAATTCAGTGCTTCTTCCAATTTGGTTTTATAAGCAGTTTCTTTTTCAGGACTCATCGAGCCTTTGACAATATTCCCTGCGCCACCGTGAATCACCAGCGTAATATTTTCTAAAGAAGCATCCATCTGCATTTGTTGTGCGGTTAAATACTGAAAATTCAAAATAATGAAACCTACTAATAATAATGTTTTCATAATTAATGTTTGCATCCCTTTTTGCATGAACTAAATTTAGAACATTAAACGTTTTTCAAAGCAATAAGGAATAATTATGTAACTTTAAAAATTAATATGTTACTAGATAGTTTTTCTTTTAATGTTGATCTCTTAATTTAGAGACATTTTTAAGCGACCAAAGAGATCGAAATTTTATAAATTATAATTTAAGAAAATAATATGAGTCAGGAGGAAAAAAAACGCTATTCGGAGGAAGAATTGCAAGAATTTGAAGAGTTAATTTCTCAGAAACTAGACAAAGCCAGAACCGAGCTTACCTACATAAAGGAGACCTTGAGCAGGCGAAATGATAGTGGTACTGACACAACCTCGGGAAACACGAAAGTTTTGGAAGATGGGGCAGATACCGCAGAGAAGGAAAACCTGAGCCAATTAGCCGCAAGACAACAAAAATTTATTTCTCAGTTGGACAATGCCTTGATAAGGATTAAAAATGGGACTTATGGCGTATGTGTAGATACCGGAAAATTGATTCCTAAAGAGCGCCTAAGGGCTGTTCCTCACACCATGCATTCTATTGAAGCTAAATTGAGCAAAAAATAACACAGGTGGATTTCTTATTACACCATATTGAAGCGTTGATTTTTTGTTCTTCTAAACCTGTAAGTGTTGAAGAAATAAGGAATTGCTTATCTGAAATGTTTGAGGCAGATGTTCCTTTAGAGGATATTATAGCTGGTATAGAGCGGATCATACTTAAATATGAAGATGTTAATTACGCCTTTCAAGTGTACCATTTAGGGGGCGGTTATCAGTTCCTTACAAAGCCAGCTTATCAGGCAAGTATAAGTATCTTTCTTAAACAACAATCCAAGAAAAGATTATCGACCTCAGCCTTGGAAACGCTTTCTATTATTGCCTATAAACAACCTGTCACAAAAGGCCAGGTAGAGCAGATAAGAGGTGTAAATTGTGATTATACAATTCAAAAATTGCTTGAAAAGGACTTGGTGGATATAAAAGGGAAAGCTGATAGTGTAGGCAGACCATTGCTTTATGGCACCAGTAAAAAGTTTATGGAATATTTTGGAATAAATAAGTTGTCTGATTTACCATCGCCCAAAGATTTTTCCCTGGACGAAAACAGTATCGGTCACGAAGAAGGGGAAAATTAATTTGTTATTGTAAAAGTATTGGTAGGGCCAAGTTATGTAATCCTGAAATTTATCAAACATTTATCACTTAATCTATAATACAGTAGCGATACTGAATTGAAATGAATAGAAAAGACAAGGACTTTAGGTCTGAAAATTCCAACAGAAAATCTCCCGGCAAAAAACCTTACAAAGCCAAAGACAATTTTTCTCCGAACAAGGATGAAAGATCAGCGGCCAAGCCTGACGCCACAAAGAAAAAGGCTTATCCAAGGCAGGCAAAGAAAGGTCCTACTTCAATTCCTGACTATGACTTCAAAAAAGTAAAGACTTTTAAAAAAGAGAAGTTTACCAAGAAAGACGTTGCAGAAACCGCAGAAAACAGCAACCTTATCAGGCTTAATAAATATATTTCCAATGCAGGCGTCTGCTCCAGAAGAGATGCGGATAAATTAATCGAAGCAGGAGAGATTAAAGTTAATGGCCAGATAATTACTGAACTTGGGTACAAAGTTAACAAGGGAGATACCGTAAAACATGGAAATAAGGTATTGAAGCGTGAAAAAATGGTTTATGTGCTACTAAATAAACCCAAAGATTTTATCACTACTACCAATGACCCGGAGGACAGAAGAACGGTTATGCATTTGGTGGCTAATGCCTGTGAAGAAAGAATTTACCCTGTAGGCAGACTTGATAGGAACACCACCGGATTAATCTTGCTTACTAATGATGGCGACTTGGCTAAAAAGCTTTCTCACCCCTCTCATGAAGTCAGAAAGCTGTACCAGGTAGATGTTGATAAGCCTGTTACCGACGAGGATTTTTTGAAAATACAAGCTGGCATTACTTTAGAAGACGGGATTGCCAAAGTTGATGAATTAGCTTTTGTTAACCCTGATAACACCAGCCTCGGAATCCAAATACATATAGGCAGAAACCGGATTGTGAGACGAATTTTTGAAAGTTTAGGATATGAGGTGCTTAAGCTCGATCGGGTGATGTATGCGGGTCTAACAAAAATGGACCTCCCAAGGGGAAATTGGCGTTATTTGACCGAAAAAGAAGTTGTAAAGCTTAAATTTTTAAAGTAATTTTCTTTTAGTGCTGTCTTCAATTGAATTCAACTCTTTTTTTAATAACAGATTTTAACATTTTTAAGGTTCTATACCTACTCTATATAAATTTAATTTCATGCCTTACAATTTGCAAAAGACAAGTGATTTCGAAGAGATTAGGCCATATCATGACCATGAGGTCAAGGGTGTTTTAAAAAATCTTTTGAGTGATCCTGCTTTTCTCAAAGTTGTGGCGTATGTTTTTCCAAAATGGACTAACGAGGAAATAAACGTACTCCTTCATGATGTGGAAACCGTTAAAGATTTCCAGAAAAAATTGATGTATCCGGCTATTCACGCAATCGCTGATAAAACAATTAAAAGACTTTCCAACTCGGGTTTTGATCAATTAAGCAAGAATGAATCGTACCTATTCATTTCCAATCATAGAGATATCATTCTTGACTCTGCAATATTCAATGTTATGCTTTTTGAGGCTGGAATGGACACGTGTGAGGTGGCTATAGGTAATAACTTACTGGTGCAGCCCTGGTTAACGGATCTTGTAAAGCTTAATAAAAACTTTATTGTTCATAGAGAAGTTCCTTCTAAAAAATTATATGAATTTTCACTTAGACTTTCTAATTACATAAGAAATTCGGTCACCATGAGGAACTCTTCAGTTTGGATAGCTCAAAAAGAAGGCCGTACCAAAGACGGGAATGACATTACGCAGGCAGGTTTGTTAAAAATGCTTTCCATTAGTAGCGACTCAGAACTCACAGATGGCTTTAAAGCTTTGAATATTATTCCCATGGCGGTATCTTATGAGTATGAGCCGTGTGATTTTCTTAAAACACGTGAGCTGGTAATTAAAAAAGAAACAGGGAATTACAAAAAGGAGGCGGATGAAGATCTAAAAAGTATGTTGGATGGCATCACTGCTTATAAAGGCAGGTTTCATATCTCCCTTGGTACAAGTTTAAAAGATAAATTAGAAGTACTAAAGAAAGGCACAAACAAAAATGACTTTATGAAGGAACTGGCAAGCCTGATAAACCAGGAAATATATGCCCTCTATCGACTTTGGCCAACGAATTATATAGCTTTTGATCTTGTAAATAATTCAAGCCTATTTATTGACGAGTATTCCAAAGAAGAAAAGGAATTATTTGTAAGCCATATTGAAAGCACCATAGAAAAGACCGGACAGCCCTATCAAAAAGCAAGGGAAATCTTGTTAAATATATATGCAAATCCGGTAAAAAATAAGATGGGAGGAACTGATCCATTATCATAAACGAAGAAAGCCACTTTATGTGGCTTTCTTCGCATTATAGGCTTTTTTCTTACTACTTCTATTTCTTCTTCTTTTTCATAGGATTACTACCGCTTGAAGTTCCTCTTGCATTTTGACTTTCTTTAAAAAGCTCAAACCTTGAAGGTATATTCTGCTGAGGAAAGTAATTATCGCTTAAATCAGTATCGGCAGTTTCTAAGAATGGGTCAACTACTATATTAGCAATAGCCTTTTCTTTGATAAAAACTTTCATCGCCTCCTTCTCGTCCATTCTCCAAACTTCCGCCGGTATCCTTTCTATTTCGCTGGTTCCGTCTGTATAATTGAATTGAAGGATGATCGGCATTACCAAACCACCTTCATTACTGAATGTTACCTGATAAAAATGCAGGCCCGCCTGAAGTAATTCTCTTTCCTCTTCACTTAAAGATGCCAGGTATCTTTTGTATTCTTTTCTATCCTCCTCGGTGACCGCAAACTCATCATACGTATTATAGAAATCTTTTAACTCCGGGTTTCTTTCTATCGCCGTTTTAGGAACATCCTCTTCATTATATTTTTGAGAAATATGTGCTGCATCCTTATCAGCGGCTTTTTTCTTTAAAGGATTTTCTATGTCCGGATTTTCTGTGCTCAATTGATAATGGTGTACATTTTTAATGGCAATATCTACATGATCTGTTGTGTAAAACCACCCTCTCCAGAACCAATCAAGGTCAACTGCAGAAGCATCTTCCATTGTTCTAAAGAAATCTTCAGGCGTTGGGTGTTTAAACGCCCATCGCTCTGCATATTCTTTAAAGGCAAAATCAAATAACTCCCTTCCCATAACGGTCTCCCTTAAAATATTTAAAGCAGTGGCAGGTTTTCCGTAAGCGTTATTTCCAAATTGCCTCACTTGTTCAGAATTGGTCATTATAGGCACCATGGTATTTTTACCACCCTTCATATAATCTACTATCTTCGGCGCAGGTCCCCTTCTGCTTGGGTAGTCCGTGTCCCATTCCTGCTCGGCCAAAAACTGCACAAAAGTATTTAAACCCTCGTCCATCCACGTCCATTGTCGTTCATCAGAATTGACAATCATGGGGAAAAAGTTATGCCCTACTTCATGGATAATGACACCAATCATTCCATATTTTAT
>CAMPJM010000040.1 GCA_946886805.1 uncultured Flammeovirgaceae bacterium
TTTCTCAAGCGGAAGCCATTCCAAGTTGGGATGAAGTAAGAAAGCTTTACTTAAGTCTTCTGGATCAAGGGGTACCTCGGAATGGAAGTTTTGATCCTTCAATTTGGGATTTAATAAACGCATATGGACAAAGCAAAATTGGTAGTTTCACCACCACTTACACCGTTACTGAAGGGGATTGCAGTGATTCCACCCAACTGACCATTAGTGTTGTACCTGATTCACCCTCAGACCCTACCTGTAACCTTACAGCGGGGTCTGATAATTCCAAAACGATTACCTACTCGGAGGCCGCTGGAATTCCGAGTTGGGATGAAGCCAGGAAATTGTTTCTAAGTTTACTGGAGCCGGGAGTAAGCCGCAATGGAAGCTTTGATCCTTCGATTTGGGATCTAATAAATGACTTTAACCAACGTGGTGTGGGATCCTACTCTACTACTTACACTGTGACCGATGGAAGTTGTACAGATTCAGTGATCCTTACAATAAACGTAGTCGCTGACTAAAGCATTTCAGTTCAGTTTTTTATCAAAGGGATCATTTGATCCCTTTTTTCATTGCTCTTATTCAAATTTCGAATTCACCTTTTTCGATAGCAAGTCTTTCTGACAAAAAATAGCAAAACACTTATCAAAATCTCACAATTCTGTTCATTCAGCGAATATTCTGGTTTTCTGACCCTTACAGCGGAATGTGGGGGTGGTTTGCATGCTTCTTTTTGTACTTTTCTCGTCTTAACGACAAAAATATATACCATGAAATCAAAATTACTTATGCTATTTTTTTGTCTTTCATTCTTTGGATGCAGTGTCGAAGATGACGGACTGGAAAATATTGAAACGCTTCGCGAGCTTGACTACAGTCTCGACTCATCAAGTTGTGAACCAGTGGTTTACAATCCTACAAATTCGCTAGAAGTTAAGATCACTAATGATGAGAATAATCTATACATTACTCTTAATGCTCTAGATGGATCCTTTTTGAACAAGGCTGCCATTCATTTAGCCTCCAATGAAAATGGTTTTCCAACAGTTGGTAAAGGGAATTTACCTCATCCAAAAATGGAACACCAGATTACTTTTGATCCAAACACCACTAGTATCACCTTACCTTACAGTATTCAGAATTTTGACGAATGTCCTGTTATTGCTGCTTTTATTACTACAACAAAGGGAGAGCAGGCCAGTTCTTCATGGGTCGGGGATTCAATCGGGGAAAGTGGCGACTGGAATTATTTTGAGTATTGTCTTCAGGATTGCAGTGTGGCAGATCCGTGTGAAGGGTTTACTGCAGGGTCAGATAAAACTGTAGAATGGACCCTTTCACTAGCAGACGCGTTCCCCAGTTATAATTATATTGAAAACTTGTTGAAAGAATCACTTCAAGCCGGAGTATCACGCTATGGGACCTTTAGTCCATCGATCCGATATTTGGTAGAAAATGTATATGATCCAGAAAATCCCGGAACCTATACCGTCACTTATACCGTTAGTAACGAAAATTGTGTGGATAGTATGAAGTTTACTATCAATATAGTTGAAGAGTAGCAAGCTCAATCTTTTGTAACATAAAAGCTTCGAGATATTTATCCTGAAGCTTTTATATTTTAGAGCTTCGATGGAAATAGTATCTTTGGCCATACTATATTCATGGCCAAACTTATCAGAATAACCACCGTACCCCTTTCTCTCGAAAAACTACTCGAAGGCCAGCTTAGCTTTATGAGTCAATACTACGAGGTCATTGCGGTGTCCTCAGATGAAGCAAGGCTGGAGGCATATGGGAAACAGAATGAGGTAAAGGTATTTCATGTGGAAATGACACGTGAAATTACACCCTATAAAGATCTAAGAGCTCTTTGGAAGTTGTTTAACTATTTCCGTAAAGAAAAGCCGGAAATTGTCCATACCCACACCCCTAAGGCCGGAATTTTAGGAATGCTTGCAGCTAAATTGGCTGGTATACCTCTCAGACTGCATACGGTTGCCGGATTGCCTCTTCTAGAGGTGAAAGGGTTAAGAAGAACACTCTTGGAAGTTGTCGAAAAAATAACCTATTTATGCGCAACAAGAGTTATTCCCAATTCTGTCGGTCTCAGAGAAATAATTTTACAGAAAAAATTTACGGACAAAAAGAAGATTGTCATGGTCGGGAATGGAAGTTCTAATGGTATAGATACTGAGTACTTCAATCCAGAAGAGATTTCCTCAGCAATAAAGGAGGATACAATCTCCAGCCTAGGGATTGCACATGAGGATTTTGTCTTCATATTCGTCGGCAGAATTGTGGCTGACAAAGGGATAAATGAATTGGTTCAGGCCTTTGTCAAACTCCAAAAAAACAACGCAAGAGTATCACTACTCCTTGTTGGGCCCTTTGAGCAGGAACTTGACCCAGTACGATCGGAAAATTTCGAGCTGATACATCATCATCCAAAAATTTATTCAACTGGCTTCCGGAACGATGTAAGACCATTTTTTGCAATATCAGATGCTCTGGTATTTCCTAGCTACAGAGAAGGCTTCCCGAATGTCGTGATGCAAGCAGGCGCAATGGGACTACCTTCAATAGTTTCGGATATCAATGGGTGTAATGAGATAATTCAGGACGGTAAAAATGGTTTGATTATACCCCCTAAGGATGAAAAGGCTTTGTTTGAAGCTATGGCCAAACTTATGGAAGACCAGAAAAGAAGAGAGTTGGTAGGGAAAGAATGCCGTTCTATCATCTGTAAGAAATATGAAAGAAAAGCGTTCTGGTCCCTTTTGTTAAGAGAATATAAAAAATTAGAAACACAATATCTGAAATGATAACTTCGCCACCAATTTCTAAAAGAATTCCTGCTTATGGTAGGGCGATATGATGTATCAGACTTTCATTAAACCAATTGTTGATTTTACAATAGCACTTCTGGCCATCGTATTTCTTTTGCCTTTGATACTTTTTATCATTGTTCTACTTTCCATTGCGAACGCCGGGGAACCATTTTTTTTACAGCGCAGACCAGGGAAAAATGGAAGAATTTTTAAAATCATCAAATTCAGGACCATGACGAACAAAACGAGTGAAGACGGAGATCTTCTCCCAGACTCTGAGCGGCTTACAACAATTGGAAAGGTCATAAGAAAAACCTCCATAGACGAAATCCCCCAGCTTTTTAACGTGCTTAAAGGGGAAATGAGTCTGGTAGGTCCACGGCCACTTTTACCAGAATATTTGGCGATATATACCAAGGATCAGCAGAAAAGACATCTGGTAAAGCCCGGACTGACAGGATGGGCCCAGGTTAATGGCCGAAATGCCATCAGTTGGAGCGAGAAATTAAAACTCGACGTCTGGTATGTGGAAAATATTTCCTGGAAGCTCGATCTTCGTATTATCTTTAGGACCATAAAAAAAGTAGTCTTGTCTGAGGGAGTGAATTCCAGGGATATGGCGACTACTGAACCCTTTAACGGCAAAAACTAAAATGAATATTTACGGCGCGAGCGGACACGCAAAAGTGATTATTGATATTATTCATTCGAGAATGGAACAAATTCATCATATCATTGATGACAACACGGCCATTACAGGAATATATAGTTATCCGGTTGTTCATGAACTCACCCCGGAAATAATGAGAAAAAAAACCATTATTGCCATAGGCAATAATGAAACAAGAAAAAGGATTGCGGAAAAATTGCAAACCTCAGCTGCAAAACCTATCCATCATGCTTCAGCGGTGGTCGACGCTACTGTTGAAATGGGAAATGGTTCTGTCGTGATGGCGAATGCAACAATCAACGCGGATACCATTATTGGACAACACTGTATTGTAAATACCGCATCCACTATTGAACATGATTGTGTTATTGCCAATTTTGTGCATATTTCACCTAATGCTGTCCTGGCAGGGGGAGTGGTTGTTGGAGAGGGAGCTCAGATCGGAATTGGGGCTATGGTTATTCCCGGGATTCGCATAGGGAAGTGGTCCACTGTGGGAGCAGGAGCAGTTGTTATCGAAGATGTTCCTGATTATGCCACAGTAGTAGGAAATCCTGGAAGGGTGATTAAATTCAGAGAACAGATCTAATATGTCAAAATCCAGAATATATCTTTCGTCTCCTCATATGGGGGGTAAGGAGCAAGACTATATCTCCGAGGCTTTCGAGAAAAATTGGATTGCTCCACTAGGTCCGAATGTTACAGGTTTTGAAGAAGATATTAGAGGTTATTTGAACCATAATGTTGAAGTGGCAGCTTTGAGTTCGGGAACAGCGGCTCTCCATTTGGCATTGATTATTGCGGGGGTACAGAAAGGGGATGATGTTTTGTGTCAAAGTCTTACATTTGCCGCTTCCGCTAATCCTATCACTTATGTTGGCGCCAATCCTGTCTTCGTGGATAGCGAACCAGAAACATTAAATATTTGTCCCAATTACCTCGAAGATGCCATCGTGGATCGCATTGCTCACGGAAAAAAACCTAAGGCAATTATTGCAGTTCATCTATATGGAATGCCATATGATGTGGAGTCTGTAGCTCGGATAAGTAACAAATTTGGAATTCCGGTGATTGAGGATAGTGCTGAAGCTTTAGGAAGTTCCTATAAGGGCAGGAAGTGCGGAACTTTTGGCGATTGCGCTATATTGTCCTTCAATGGAAACAAAATCATTACTACATCCGGAGGTGGGGCATTGGTCACAAAAAATCCCAGTTCCAAAGAAAAGGCTATCTTTCTGGCTACACAAGCGAGAGACCAGGCCCCACATTACCAACATAGTGAAATCGGTTTCAACTATCGTTTGAGTAACGTTTGTGCTGGAATAGGAAGGGGGCAGATGGAGGTCCTGGATGAACATATAACGCTAAGAAGGCGGATGAATGAATTTTATAGTAACTTGTTTCGAGATATGAATGGGGTGACGGTCTATAAAGAACCTGATAATGACTACTATTGTAATCACTGGTTGACAGTTGTAACCATTGATCCTGAAAAAGCGGGGTTTGACAGAGAAGAACTAAGATTGCGATTGGAAAAGGAGAATATTGAAAGCCGACCTCTGTGGAAACCGATGCATCTGCAACCCGTGTTTAGTGAGGCTCCTTTTTATGGTGGACATGTGTCCGCTAGTGCTTTTGAAAAAGGGTTGTGTCTACCTTCGGGATCCAATCTTACGGATGAGGAGAAAAAAAGAATTGAAAACACGATAACTGAATTTCTTCGATAGAAGAAACACTATATGGGGAAGAAATTTTTTACAGCCCTACAACAGATCCTTTCGACGGAGAATCGATTGGATATCAGAAATTTAAAATACCTGCCTCGCTGGGCTATTTTAGGTATTGATATCTCTATTATCATTATTGCAGATTTCATTACCATACTTGCCCTCCGGGATCTTACGACCAATTTCTATCATTTTCTAAGTCTTCCCCAAAGAATGGGACTGGCAGTAGGGGTCAACATAATCTTCTTTTTTCTCTTTCGCACATATTCTGGATTAATAAGGCATTCATCCTATCTGGATGCTCTTAAAATTATGCTTGCCTGCTTCAGTACTTTCTTGACTCTGTTGTTCATCAACTACACTACATATGCAATTGTCGGGGAGAAAATATATCTGGTTGCAGGTCTGATCTTCTTTTTCCTGGTTTCCTTCTCACTCTTATTTTTATTTAGGCTATCGGTAAAACAGCTATACGAGTACTTCAAAACCACACAAAAGAATCAGAATTTACAGAAGGCTGTAATTTTTGGAGCCGATGAAAATGCGATCTCCATTGCAGGTGCTCTTGAAATAGAGCATCCGAAACGGTTTGATATCAGAGGCTTCATCACAAACGACAGCACAAGAAGAAGTATACGTATATTAGGAAAACCAGTCATATATAACGGATTAAAAATCAGTGACGAAGTAAAATCTTTGGGAGCTAGTGCCTTGGTTCTTTCCGAGAATACTCTTACTGCCGAAGAAAAATTCTCGGTGGTTGAAGATTGCTTGGAAAATGATATTCGGGTCTATAATGCTCCTATCGTCTCCAATTATGAAGATGAGAAGTCCGTATCCCACAAAGTTAAATCACTCCAGATCGAAGATCTCCTTGATCGGGAGCCCATACTATTAAACAAGGAAAACAAACGTCAGCAGCTGACTGGAAAGACAATTTTGGTAACTGGTGGGGCTGGATCGATTGGAAGTGAGATTGTAAGGCAGGTAGCAGAATACCAGCCAAAGTGTCTTCTAATCCTTGATCAGGCTGAGACCCCGCTGCATAACCTGCAACTTGAAATCCAGTCAAAATTTCCGGATCTCAATTTTAGATGTATCATTTGTGATGTAGGCAATAAGAAGAGGTTGGAGCTGATCTTCGAGAAGGACCAAATAGATGTCATTTACCATGCAGCAGCTTACAAGCATGTACCTCTTATGGAGGAGAATCCCCACGAAGCGATTTTTGTAAACGTCCTCGGAACTAAGAATCTGGCAGATCTTGCAGTCCAGTATGTAGTGGGACATTTCGTTATGGTTTCAACGGATAAAGCAGTTAACCCAACTAGTGTGATGGGAGCTTCTAAGAGAGCCGCGGAAATATATGTTCAGTCCCTTTACCAGTCCATCAAGGAGACTAGTGGTCCGGCTAAGACAAAATTCATTACTACGCGGTTTGGAAATGTGCTGGGATCCAATGGGTCTGTTGTACCGTTATTCCGAAAGCAGATAGAGAAAGGGGGGCCTGTAACAATTACGCACCCTGATATTATCCGCTATTTTATGACAATCCCTGAAGCTTGTCAGCTAGTCCTGGAAGCCGGGGCAATGGGTAGAGGCGGGGAGATTTTTATTTTTGACATGGGAGAACCAGTGAAGATCATGGATCTTGCCATAAAGATGATCAAGCTGGCGGGTTACGTACCTAATAAACAAATCGGAATCAAGATCACAGGATTGAGGCCTGGTGAGAAATTATTTGAGGAGTTACTAAGCGACAAAAGCAAGACGCTACCCACGCATCACAAGAAAATCATGATCGCGCAGGATCAACCATTGGATTTCAATGAAGCCAATTCTGCCATTAAAAAAATAATAATTTCAGCTCATAAGTTAAAAGGTGATAAAGTGGTCTCCAAATTGAAAGATTTGGTTCCGGAATTTAAAAGCAACAACTCGTCCTTTGAATTACTCGACAAAGATATCTCTATTGAAAACCCAAAGAAGAAAATTATCTGATGAAATTTCCAAAGCAAAGAATCACCTCTTTAAAAATTTTGTTTTCTGTCCTTTTTTTCATCACGCTATTCTCGAGTTGCGCCACTAGGGAAGAAATCGTCTACTTTCAGGGAATTGAAGAAATAAGTGGAACGAGTGCGCCTGAAATGCAAGAAGTCGAAATAGAAGTAAATGATGTTCTGAGAATTGATGTTTCTTCGTTGAATGACGAACTTATTAAACCCTTTGAAATGGATTATGGAATTCAAAACTCGAGTGGAGGAGGATCACAAAACAACGCAGCTCTTCAAGGCTATCTTGTAGATGTAGATGGCAGTATAACATTTCCAGTTCTAGGTGAGATCCAAGTTCTGAACAAAACGAAATCTGAGCTTGAAAAATACCTCACTCGAGAGTTGCGAGATTACGTTAAGGATGTTGTGGTGCGGGTAAGGATAGTGAATTACAAAATTACAGTGATGGGTGAAACGGGTAGCACTGTACTTGATGTTCCAGATGAAAGAATTTCGGTTCCTCAGGCTATTGCTATGGCCGGAGACATAACTTATGACGGAAAAAGGGAAAATGTACTGGTCGTCCGAATGCAAGATGGTAAAATGACTTATGGAAGATTAGACTTGACTAGTGCAGAGGTATTTCAGGATCCATTCTACTATCTACAACAGAACGATATTTTGTATGTGGAGCCGACTTATCGAAAGGTGAAATCAGCAGGTTTTATAACTAGTTGGCAGGGTTTGGTTTCTATTGTCACAACTGCTTTCGGTCTTTTTGTGCTGTTTAATAGATAATTTTAATGGAAGAACTAGAAGAATTTTCTGAAAAAGAAGAATCTAATTTTGATCTGAAGGCCGAGATATATCGGTATCTAGCCTTTTGGAAATGGTTGGTTCTCGGATGTCTTTTAGGGCTAGTTCTAGCCTTTCTTTATAACAGGTATACCCTCCGAGCTTACGTTACAGAAGCCACTATGATGATTTTGAGCGATGAAGACACTGGTCTGGTGGGGGCATTGCCTTCCGGAGGTGCTTCTGTTTTCTCTCTGGAGGAGAGTAATCTTCAGAATCAGATCGTTACGCTAACTTCAAAGAAATTGGTAGAAGGTGTCATCGATGAATTGGACCTGAATATTACTTATTTCCTGGAAGGAAATGTTATAGCTGTAGAAGCCTATGAACATTCTCCGATTAAGATTCATTTTCTTACTGAAGAGGACGCAGTGCACCAGGAGCAGATGAACGTTATAGTAACTCCATTATCCAATGAAGCCTTTTCTTTGTCTGTCAAGGATACTGATGACGCAAAAATTTTTCAGTTTGGAGAACCAGTAGAGTATGAGCGATTAAGATTCACCATAGAACGTGTAGGCGACACAATTCAAAATGAAACCCCAATTAATATACTACTTCGTCCGCTGAGAGATGTGGCTAATGACTATATATCGCGGATGTCAATCGTGCCAAAAGCTCAAGCTCAAGATGTACTATCATTAAGTATAATTAGCGAGGTTCCGCAGAAATCACAGGATTTCTTGAATACTTTGATGAGGCATTTTAATGCTGACGGCGTGGCTGACAAACGCCAAGTTGCTGAAACAACTACAGAATTCATCCAAAGTAGATTAAAGTTGATTTCAGGAGAGCTGGATTCTGTAGAAGGGGATATAGCAGATTTCAAGAGAACAAACCAATTAATGGACATAAGTGCCAGCGCAGGCCAGACAATGGCCCGATCCACTATGGCAGAACAAGAAATTTTTGGTTTGGAAACTGACTTAATGGTTTTAGATGCGGTTGAAGAAACCCTTGTTTCTATTGAACCATATCAATTGCTACCTGAAGCTTCTGGAACTGGAGATAATCCTTTGGGAAGCGGAATTGCAAAATATAATGAGCTTGTTCTAGAAAGGAATGAATTCTTAAAAACCGGCACGGCTCAAAATCCTGTCGTCCAATCCCTGACAATGCAGCTGGACGCCCTGAAGAAACTCCTTCTAAACAATTTGGCCCAAACTCGAAAATCTATTAGAATTAAAATAGAAGAGCTTAGTGCACTGGATAGCTGGGCTGAAGGTAAATTTAGTACTTTTCCAGGTTTGGAAAAGGGAATTAGAACAATTGAAAGGCAACAGCAAATAAAAGAACAATTATATCTATTCCTTTTGCAAAGAAGGGAAGAAGCAGCGATTTCTTTTGCATCCACGGCTCCGGTCGCGAAAGTAATCGATCCTGCCTTTACCTATACTGAACCTGTCGATCCCAAACCTTGGCTAATCATGGTAGGAGGTGGAGTCATTGGTCTCTTAATCCCGCTTTTGATTATTTTTGTTATTAATTTTCTTGATACAAAAGTTCACCATAAAGGAGACCTGCAACCTCTTATTAAAAATATTCCATTTCTTGGAGAAGTCCCCAAAGTTGTTAAGGAACAATCTGAGGTTATTGGTGTAAACGACCGATCACCCCTGGCGGAATCCTTCAGGATCCTGCGAACAAATCTGGCCTACCTTGTTCAAAGTCGAAACAAGGAAAGGGCTGAAACTATCTTTGTTACCTCAACGATCAAAGGCGAGGGTAAAACCTTTATTTCCTACAACCTTGCCCGAACTCTTGCCAGTACCGGCAAAAGAATACTCCTCATAGGTGCTGATATTCGCAATCCTAAGCTTCACAAATATTCCGGTGAAACTCTGGAGACCAAAGGTCTGTCGGATTTCCTTTATGATTATGATGTTCAGTCTCAGGAGATTATTTCCAATGAAACTCATGAGGGAATTGCCATGGATATCATTTATTCTGGTGCAATACCTCCCAATCCGGCGGAATTATTGATGAATGACAGAATGAAGGTGTTATTGACAAGCCAGGAAAAAAATTATGATTTTATTGTCGTAGATACTGCTCCGACTATGATTGTGACAGATACCCTCCTGATCAGTCCATTGGCTGACACTACGATCTACGTTACGAGGGCAGGATTTACAGAAAAGAAATTACTCGAATTCCCCAAAGAATTGAAACAACAGGGAAAATTGAAGGGTCTTGCCATTGTATTGAATGATGTAGATTATTCGAAGTTTTCCTATGGGGCAAAATATGGTTATGCCTATGGGTATGGGTATGGTTATGGAGCAGATAAAGAAAAAGGGGGGATTTTTAAATTTCTGAAGAAACCGTTTAAGAGCTAATTCTGAATGTAGAAACAGTCCTTTCCAGGATGGGTTTTAGCTGAGAAATCCTCTTTGCAGGAATCGTGGAATCCAATAACTTCTCCAGGTGCCGAATCTGATGGGTATCGGTACCTGCAAAGTCTATCATCTTGGCATCTAACAATTCGAACAGCACCTGTTGAATCTGACGGCCATAATGACCTATCAGACTCAAAATATTCATCTGAAAAAGACACCCATGTTTCTTTAGTAATTGGTACCGTTCTAAACTGGGGGAATGGAAATATACGTAGCGTTCCGGATGGGCTAGTACGGGTTTATATTTTTGAGTTTGTAGTTGAAATAGTATTTCATTGAGGTTGATCGGAGCCTGAAAATAGGACATTTCAACGAGGACGAAATTCTCTTTAAGGCACAAGAGTTTCCCTTTTTCCATGAGTTCAAGGAATGAATGGTCCATCATATATTCAGCGGCCCTTCGTATTTTCACCTGGGGAAATTCATTGGCGGCCTCAAGGGACAGTTTCTGGTAAGCATCATCAATCGTTCTGGGCGTATTTGCATAGTAATCGTTCATCACATGTGGCGTAGCGATTATTTCCAGAATGCCCAATTCCTGATATCTTCGAATCAAATCAAGCGAGTCTTCAACTGTAGAAGCCCCATCATCTATACCTGGCAAGACATGGTTGTGTATATCCACAAAGCCTTCTAAATAATTTCGGAGCTTTTCCTTTTTTGTGAATAATGAGAACATGTTGTGGGTTTTGGTTCGCACAAAATTACCACAAATTCTTTGGAGGAGGTGTTATCTTCAAAGAACTCCCTATTTTTACAATCCCAAAATCGATCAATGATAAGAAAACTGCCCCTGATTCTATTCTTTTATGGTTGTAGCTTTTTTGGCCAGCATTCTGAATACTCCGGCAGTTTCAATTTGCAGTCCAACCTGTCATTCGGCACAGAAAATCCTTTTTGGTTTCATTCCAACCAACGGGGCCGCATTGATGAGATAACACGATTTGCAGGCTGGTTGAATGGTCAGTGTAGATTCTATAACCGTTCTGGGGGTTTCGTGGAAACTGGAGTAGGATTATTGTACAGCAATGGGTACAATAATAGGGTGATGCTGGAGGAATATTACCTCACCTATGAAAATGACCTTCTTAAACTTTTCGCAGGAAAAGAACATAAAGAAGCAATGTACAGTGGTCTGAGTGCTACAAATCAAAATATCCTTTGGTCTCTTAATGCCAGTCCAATTTCTGGAATTGGAATTCGGATGAAAGAACCCTTGATGCTTTGGAAACAAGCTGGAATAGGATTCAAATTTTCCTATGAGGAATATTTTACGGATGACGAGCGGTACATCGACAATACCTGGATCCACCATAAAAGCTTGCACCTCGTGTTCAAAGGAAGTGAAAGGTTCACTTTGACTGCTGGAGTACAGCATTTCGCACAATGGGCTGGAGATTCTGACGAATATGGTGAATTACCCTCTGGATTCGATGATTATTTAAGAGTGGTAACTGGGGGTAGCATTGCGAGCCCAGAAGGTTCCCTGGGTGAACAGGAAATTAATGGTCTTGGCAACCACCTCGGCAGCTATGAAATATATCTCAATACCTCCATCTCTCATTTCGATGTAGAATTAATCTACAATACGATATTTGAGGATAAGAGTGGGATGATACTCAGAAATACCCCGGATGGGAGGTATGGTATTTACCTCAGGGATAGGGAAGAGGAGAAATGGATCGGAGCTTTTATGTATGAGTTCTTCTATACCAAACATCAAAGCCATAGCACACCCACACCAGATGGAGACGACAATTACTTCAACAACAACCTTTATCGGTCAGGATGGACCTATGAGGGCCGTGTCCTGGGACTGCCGTTCATTTTACTTGATGAGGAGCGGTTTCGAATTGGTGTGAATAATCTGATGGCTCATCATCTTGGGATATCCGGGTTGGCCTTTTCTCAGTTTCCCTACAAATTTTTGACTAGCTACCGTAAGAACTATGGGCGAAAGAGTGGAACCAGCGAACCTACTGAAGAAATTGTTTCCACTTATCTTGAAGTTCAACTCCTCAATAATTATTTCAATTTTGATGTTCTTATAGGAGGAGACTTTAACTCTGAGGAGGATCCGATCTTAGGTTTAGGAATAAGATTAAAACGAGTCCTGTTTTGACCATCATTACTCATCCCCGAAGATAATGGTATAGCACAGTCCGATTCCTCCAACCGCCGCTAGTATAAAGAATATTATTGCCAGGCCCGGATATCCAAACAACATAAAGGGAGAGGGAACACTCATAAGCATTGCCGCTCCAATGATCATTGCCGCGATTATCAGACCCAGTGTAATTCGATTGGCTATTTTTTGGAAACCATCTGTCAAACGTTTTTCGTCCAGTGCTTCGATTTCCATCCGGAACTTGTTATCAGCCAAATTTTCTGTGATTTTATTTATTCGCTGAGGGAGCTTTTCTGCCAGGTTCTTTGAATTTAGCAGCATTGTGAAGATCTCCTCCGGGGCCAAATCTTTTAGAAATTTGGTCTGCATCAATTTACTCATATAGGTTCTGACTGCAGAACGAAGATCATATTCTGGTGCCAGGAAAGCTATGATCTGGTCCATGTTCAAAAGCACCTTGCCGAGTATGTTGACTTCTACAGGAAGATGAATGCCATTCATTGCAGCACTTCTGTTCATCTGGATTAAAAGTTTACCCGTTTCCATATCCTGTGCCGTACTGTTCCTGTTCTCATCAACCATAACTGATATTTCTCTTCGAAATTCAGCAATAGTGGCCAGATCTCCAGGTTCGCTCATTTCTAGAAGAATTTCTGCAATTTCTTCGCCATTGTCCTTGCTGAGGGCCAGGAGAAGTCTCAATAAAAATTCACGCATCCTTTTAGAAAACTGGGCCACCATTCCCAGATCCATAAGGGCGATTTTTCCATTCTCCATGAGATGAACATTACCCGGATGAGGATCTGCATGGACAAAGCCGTCCGATACTATTTGTTTGAGATACGCTTCTACAAACTCATCCACCAGGGGAGTAAAATCCGTTTCGGTCTTTTTGATGGGATTTACGCTTGTAATTTTTGTTCCCTTCACATATTCCATGGTGAGCACACGTGAGGTGGTATAATCTGGAATGGGCTGCGGGATTACAAGCCTACGGTAATCCTCCAGATTGATTGCGAGGTTGACCAGATTGTTTGCTTCTCTTAGGTAATCCAACTCGTGCAGCATAATCCTCCTGAGTTCTAGGAGGATATCATTGAAGTCATATTTTTTACCCATTTGGGTGTGCTTGACAGCCAGGTTAGCCACTTCCTCCAGGGTATTGAGATCATCCATAAACTTTTGTCTAATTCCCGGTCGCTGGACCTTTACTGCCACAGTCTTTCCTGAACGTAATTCAGCGAGATGAACCTGGCCGATAGAAGCACTAGCCAAAGGCTCCTCCTGAAAAAAATTGAATCCTTTGGAAATTTTGGTTCCGATTTCACCTTCCACTATTTCTCTTACTTCCTCAAAAGGCACAGTTGGCAAATCATCTTGGAGACTGGAGAGTGCTTCCAAATAATTATCCGGAAGTAGATCCGGGCGGGTTGAAAGAAGTTGTCCGAGCTTAATGTATGTTGGCCCCATTTTTTTAAGATCCTCAACGAGTTCTTCAGGTGACTGGTCATAATGAGAGAGCTCTTGTGTTTCACCCTCTTCAAGCGCACTTGAGGCCGTATGATGGAGAAGGTCACTGTGCCTGTACTTAAGCATGAAACTCAAAAACTTTTGATATCGCAACAGATTTTCTGGCAAAATGGACATAAGATCAGTGGTTTGATGGAATATGCTTATTTTCCGAAGATACTTAAATCCATAAATACTTGAGTTGGTGGTCTGATAATTAAAGTTTAAATTAAGAATTTATGTTAAAAGGCTGGCTTCAGTAAAGAATACTCCCTCTTCTTGAAGCGAAATTAAAAGGGTCTTTTTCGTAAGTGTGAGGCAATGAGGAAGCTGGACGAAGAGTGATAAAAAAGCTTCTAAATCTTTTGGAAACAATAGAGGTAAAAACTACATTTGCAACCGCAAATTAATTGCACGTTCTTATAATAATCCGGAGAGTTGCCAGAGTGGTTAATGGAGCAGTTTGCTAAACTGTCGACGAGCAATTGTCGCGTGAGTTCGAATCTCACACTCTCCGCTA
>CAMPJM010000041.1 GCA_946886805.1 uncultured Flammeovirgaceae bacterium
AAAGCAAAAGGTATATCGCGCTTTGGGTTTTTAAATTCCCCCGCTGCACCTGGAGTATTTTCAAAACCGCAATAGGCAAAAAGTAGCAGCAGTACTGCTTCTGAAAGAGAATCAAAGGAAGATGAGGGATTTTCCCCTGTAATTAACCCAAGATCTACAGCAAAAATACCGATACCGATAAAAGCGACAAGTGGCACTGATTTGGCTATTGTTAAAAAAACTGCGGCTTTCGCACCTTGTTTTACACCTATTACATTTATCCAGGTGAGGATTACCAACGAAAGTGTTATTATCAGTACACGTCCCCAGCCCTCAGTAGCACCTGGCCAGAGATACCCAAAGGAAAGAGCAAGACCTACGGAAAGAGACGCCACGGAAGTCACCCGCGCCAGCCAGGTCATCCAGCCCACTTCAAATCCTACAAAATCTCCGAAAGCTTCCCTGGTATAAAGATATGCACCACCCGGCTCATCAAAATAGCTGGAAGCTTCGGCAAAACAAAGCACCAGGAAAGTCACTGCACAACCAGCCAATAAAACCGCCCAAATGCTAAATGGCCCCAGCAACATTGCCGCCGCTGCGGGGAGCAAATATATCCCGCTACCGATAACATCGTTAACTGCGAGGCCTACAATCTGCCATCGGGTAACTGCACGTATTAATTTTGGTTCAGATTGCTGCTTTGGCTTATTCATATTTTAACATTAGCGTTAGAGAATAGATTTCCTCGTAGAATTCCGGACAGGAATATAAACATTCCTAAGAAAATATTTTGCTGATAACCAACCTTAATGAAAGGTCGGGAGGATTACAAACATAAAAGATTATGAGTAGAAAGCAAAAGAGGGTCGTGCCTTCTTTGATTAGCGCCTCTTCTTTGGAAGAATGGGCGGCTATTTTCAGAACATGAAGTTAATTTGCCACCCACGGGGATTTATAGAATCTACTCTTTTGTAACTACTCACCTATACTCGCATCAAATGTTTTGTAAATCGATCAGAATTTGTCAAAATTATTCTACCCACAAGCAAAAGGGCAAGCCAACAAAAATAGAACAAAAATAGAACAGGAGAAATGGAGATAGTGCCAGGATCCTTATTTCATCCTGCGTGACAAATCGAAAGTCTTACAGTTTTTTTGAGTAAACTTCTGAAGCCTTATTTCAAGCAAGGAAGCTGAACCAATAAATCTATATTGGAAAATTATACCTGTTTCCATACTGCGACTCGACGTATTTAAAATACCAGAACAACTCATAGTTTAGCTCGAGCCCATAATCCTCGGCATAATCGTAATTCACATAATTTCCAAAAGGTCCTGCCCCTCCGGTTCTCTGATACAACTCATTCCAGGCCGACACATATCTTCTATTCTGGCTTTCGTAATATGACTTTGAATGGTAATTTATAGGCCTGGCATAACTTGCGAACCAAGTTTGAAATCCCGGGTCGATAATTGTCAATTCATATTCCTCACCTTCGGAACCGTTGATTACCAAGTTCTCAGATCCTGGAATATCGGCATTTGACACGCCTTTCGGGGAACAACCTGACATAATCAGGAAGGAACCAAATATTATTAAAAAGATCAAATTTCGCATAATTCTATACACTTTGGTATATTGTTATACGAGATTTTATCCTAAAAATGTTTTATTTTTTGATTCTTATTTATGTTTACTCAGGTTTCGCGGTTTCGTTGACCACGGGATGAAACCCATGGTCATTCACATTTGACCCGCCAGCTAGCGGGTCAGAGCCATAAGTTTTTAAGTTTCTGAAATGGAAAGCACTAGTCCTATTTTAACAAGTCGCATCATTTACCCACCATTCATCACATAAAACCTTTTTACTTTTTGTAAAAGCTTTCTGGTGGACCTAAGTAGCTTGGCTTAACTTCCCCGGTTTCTACTACAATCTTTTGTAAAACCACCCCGGGATCAACCATCCAGAATTTTACAACGTGTTCGCCAGGTTCCTTAACAGTATGTTGAGAGCTTAAAATTTTAATATTATCCGCAACGTCCTTGCCCCAATCTTGTGGTGGCGAATGCAGATTCACGATTTGAGGCGCTTCATCATCAATGGAGATAGCATATCGCAAGCCTTCATCGTTATGGAAATTAAGAGTAGGAGATAAGTAAGCTTGTATATTTACTTCTCCAGCATTAAAAAGATAGATCTTGTATTCCAACCGCGGACTGTCTCCCTGGGGTGTTTGCTCCGGCGCAGTTACTGGCATTGCCGTCACACCTGAAAGGGTTTTCCCTAAATCAGGAATCGTCTTCCATTCTATGCCATTAGTTGCAACTGCATTTGTATAATGAGCCGCCTCCATAGACACGTAGCCATTACCTTCTACAAATCCCTCCACTTCAGCCGGCTTGGGCGATTCAGGATTATGAATAACAGCATAAACTACCACTTCTTTGCTGTCGGGGCCAGCAATCGTGATGGGAACTTTCGATTCGCCGATCGGGGCATTTTTCCAGTCAATGCTTACCAACACCCGATCTTGCTGATCTATTTTTCCTTCGGTCGGGCTAATATTTACCCACTCCTCTTCCGTTGAAACTGCATAATCAAAAGCTTGCTGTCCCCTGTTGAATATTTCAATATAGTACGTTTTGTCCTGGTATGGATCAAACTCCGGCAAAACAGCCTCTTCTTTTGCTTTTGGCCACCAGTTTACCGATCCTTCTACTGCTACTCCCATTTCTGCTGTCGCCGGAAGCTGAATTTCTTCTGTTTCCGGAAGCACATCCTTTTCCGGCTGTTGCCAATAGGTGTAGCTAATATGCGTTTGAGACATCATGTGGTTCCACTTGCCGTCTGCTACTTCTGTGTGATAATAGTCGCTCAATTCCTTATCTTTTTCGAATAAAACTTTTACCATTTCAGCTAAATCATTCGTAGCGGCCCGACCCTGGGTTGCGTACAGCCTGTTTCTTGCAACAGTAATATGAAGCTCGTTCAAATTTGCACTGGCTTTTACAGGATACAATACGAGTTGGTAATAAGCATCCTTATAGTCAGCTGGTATTTCATGATATATTTCTTCTGCCTGTTTTGCCAATTCATTGTATTCGGCAACAATTCTCTCGGCTTCCCGGTAATTAGTTAGACTATAGGTTTCAGGTGATAATAGTTCGGGCTTCCTGCGACCATTGTACATGGAGTACTTCGTCAGAATGTCAGCAATTTCTTCTTTATATTCTTCCCCAAACTGTTCTTCGACCCAAAGTTCTGTGTAACGGGGCAAACTTTCAGCAGGCCATTTTTCAGGATTCCAGGCATAATCTAAAAAGAAAGATGTAGGAAACTCCATGGGTTTTATATCGCCCACATTCACAATCCATATTTCATTGGCTCCATACTCATAGGCCAGGTGCATTTGCTCCCATACTCTTGCAATGGGATTGGTATTGATCCATTTGTAATTTCTTGGTCCGCCTACATAATCGAAATGGTAATAGATACCGTAACCACCTTCTCTAAGCGTATCTCCCAGAGCAGGCAATTTTCGAATATTGCCCCAATTATCATCTGCCAGCAACAAGGTTACATCATCCGGAACCCGCATCCCTTTGTCGTAATAGTCCTGCACTTCTTTATACAAAGCCCACACCTGCGGGGTTTCTTCGGCTTTTTTTCCTGTTACCTCTTCTATTATTTTTCTTTGATCATCCACAATGCCTTCGAGAAGGGCTATTTCTGTACCTTCCGCCATGGGTTCGTCACCATCTCCTCGCATCCCGATCGTTACAAAACTTTCATTTTCACCCATTCTTTCTATGCCTTCCCGCCAAAATTCCTGTAGGTTTTCTTTATTGGTTTTGTAATTCCACGGCCCTTCGCCAAAATGTTCCCACTCCGCATGGGCACGCATCATAGGCTCATGGTGTGAGGTTCCAATCACTATTCCATATTCATTTGCTTTTACAGGATTTAAGGTATCATCAACATAAAACTGTCGGCCCCACATTGCAGGCCACAGATAGTTACCCTTCATTCTAAGGATAAGTTCAAACACATGCTCATAAAATTCTGAATTGAAACTTCCAAATTTTTCATAAGCCCATCCAGAGAGTGCAGGTGCTTCATCATTAATGAAGATCCCCCGGTATTTTACTTTTGGTTCTCCTTTGGTATGAACCCCCGGCAGCACATAGAGATTCTCCTGATGCTCTACCGGAACATCTGCCCACCAATACCAAGGGGAAACACCAATTTGTGATGAGAGGTCATAGATTCCGAATATTGTCCCTCGTTTGTCACTTCCAGCGATCACCAAAGCTCTGTCCACCCCTTTCATAGGATTTTCAACTACCTGAATGATATGTTTTTCCCACTTGCCTTCTAAAGCACTTACATCAATCTTTTTATTGCTTATCAGTTTATCGATTATAGGGCTCTTGCCTAATGTCCCAACAATTACTATTTCTTTAGCTTTAGGCACTTTTTTATCTACAAAAAGTTGAGGTTCTACATGGGTTACTCGACTGATGTCTTTTTGCAGGTCTTCCAAAGCTCGTATAACACCTGAAAATTCCTCTTTGCTGACGTACAAAGGTGCTGACTTGCCCGATGCGGAAAGCGCAAAACTACCCTTGACCTTACTATTGGAAACATAGGAGGTACTGTCAACAGCATGTACATCTGCGAGGGCTAAAAAATTGAGCATCAGGAAAAAAGTTGCACAAACAAAATATTGAAACCTACTTATATTAGATTGTATCATAGTAAAACTTATTTTTCAGTTCTAAATGGAGAGGCTGGCAAACCTTCCTCATTGTACAAATTTGCCCCCTCAGGATTATGCGCCCAGGCATATCTTACGGCAACGGGATTTGAGACATCTTCATTCCA
Source organism: uncultured Flammeovirgaceae bacterium (assembly GCA_946886805.1). Next base: position 4,869 of record CAMPJM010000041.1, read on the forward strand.
AACGACAACTTTATCGTCTTTTATAGTCGCCTTTGCAGAGACAAATTGCCCATCCTTGCCGGCAATTTCAAAATGTTTCAGATCTCCACCTCCTTTTGCTGCCAGGCCACTTCCTATATGTGTAAATGAAAGTATCGCCTTTTTACCCTCTATTTTCATTGACTGATAAAGAGGTCCTGAGTATACCACATCTTCCCCATAGGCAATTTTTTGAGCCGCCAACGCCAGTCTTTTTCCCACATCTTCTTTGTTCAAAGGATGAATATCATTCCACTCCCCTATATCTATAGCAACAGCCATTCCTGTATTAGGAATATCAAGCGTTTCAAGTTGGGCTTCCCGGAGTTCTGGCCAGCCTCCTTTATGCTCCGGCTCATTTCCTGGAGGTATAAAATTGGCTAGTTGGACAAACAAAAAAGGTAATTTTTCCTGCTCAAATTTTCGTCTCCAGTCTAATATCATAGCCGAGAACAACTCGTTGTACTCCTCCGCCTCGTCTGCATTGGATTCGCCCTGATACCAAATCACAGCTTTAAAGACATAATTCAGCAATGGGGCGATCATGCCATTATACAAACCGACCGGCTTCCACCTGATAAAGGTCGGACCTTCCAGTGGTTGCATGCGAGCCCCTACTTTGTATTTCCAATCACCTTTTAGATCAATTTTTTCTCCTCCTGCGGAAATCTGGTAATCCTTGTCTTTTATAAACCCGCCCTTGGCTGCATTATTAATGATCCGAACTACAATAGTATTTTTCCCTTCTTTGAGAATATCTGGATCGATATCATACCTACGCGGCGGGTACTGATACCCGGTAGTTCCCACTAATTTTCCATTGACGTATACAGAATCGCTGTCTACTATTCTTCCCAACAGCAGCTTTGCCGGCTTACCGACCATAGAAGCGGGAATTTCTATTTCCTTTCTGAACCAGACAACGCCATCAACAGGTTCTTCTAATTCATCCTCCCAAAAGCCTGGCACCTTCATTACCGACCAGTCAGCATCCTTTAAAGAAGGTTTGTACCACGGGTTTTTTGGATTCTTAAATCCCAGATCTTTGTTTCTTAATTCCTGATACCACGCATTACTTCTTGCCTGATCACTACTTTCAATTTTCTTGATGAGCTTATCTTCTTTAAATTTTTGAGCCTCTTCAAAGTGCAATGGAAATTCTTTTAAAGCTTCTTCACTCAACCAGGCTTCAACGGGAGATCCTCCCAGGCTCGCATTAATCAACCCAATGGGTACCTGATACTTTTCAAACAATTCCCTTGCAAAAAAATAAGCGACTGCCGAAAAATTGAGAATATTGGAAGGGTGAGCAGATTGCCAGCTACCCGATTCCAGATCGTGCTGAGGCGCTTTAAAATTATAGCGGTCAGGAACATTAAAATATCTTATCTGTGAATTTTCTGAATTTTTTATGATGTCCTGGTACAAAGGGCTCGCTCTTTCCATTGTAAGTTCCATGTTGGATTGACCAGAACATAACCATACATCACCGATTAAGATGTCGCTAACAGTAATCTGGTTAATTCCCTTTATCTCCATCTCAAAAGGACCGCCAGCTTCCATTGATGGAAAAAGCACGATCCATTTACCCTCATTGTCAGCTTTGGCAGTAAGGGTGGTGCCATTGAACTTGACGGTTACATCTTCTCCCTTAGAAGCCCAGCCCCATACTTTTAGCTCTGAATCTCGCTGCAGCACCATTCCATCACTTACCAATTGCGGCAGCCTAACCTGACTAATGACAGGGAGGGAAAAAATTAATATTAAAATAAATATTGATCCTATTATATTGGCTTTCATAATCTTACAATAATTTCTTAGTCGAAGACTTGTAATTTTGTAATAATTCCGGGCAATAGCTTCCGATCCCTAAAAAAATAAAGAATAAAAAACCGTCAGATGCTTCCACCTGACGGCAATTAAACAACAACTATTACAAACATTAAACTAAATTTCTATAATGGGCTATTTGAGGAATCAGGAATATTAATTAGGTCATAAGTAACTTATTTCTACCTGCAAATAACTCTGAGGGTATAAATCTAATAAAGAATATAGATTGGCTGCCCCTATATTTAGGAGCAACCAATCTATTTAATCATGACCCTTAGGACTAATTATATCCAGGATTTTGGTAAGCACTTATAGCTGCCCCATCCATGTCTAAAGCATCTATCTGACCTTGTGGGATAGGACGTAAATAATGATACGGTTCAATGTTACGCGTGATGGTTTCAGGCGTATGATCTCCATAGTCGCTTCCTGCAATTTCGTATGTAGAGGCTAAATCATCCCATTTTTGTGTACGCACTAAATCGTACCAACGATAACCTTCGCCGTAATACTCGCGAGAACGTTCTGCCAGGATATAATTAATATCTATAGTAGCAGGCGTTGCAGCGGTCATAGCAGCGCTATTGTCTTCTATTTTAGTAGTGTTTCCGTTGTTGTCCCAACGCCACTTACCCGCACGTGCACGAATTACGTTGATCAATTCTCTGGCGGTTTTACCAGCTTGGGTAGCCGCACCTTTCACAGCAGCTTCAGCAGCAATAAAGTAAAGCTCTGAAAACTTAGCAATGTTAAAAGGTCTGGTACTGGCAGCATTGGGCTGTCCCAGTCCATCGCCATTGTCGGTACGGTAAGTACCAAGCTTCCAAAGACCGGGGTATACCACTCTGCTTATGCCGCGAGGTGCTATTACAAAATCGGATCTTCCCGGTAATTCTCCTGCACCTATATTACTTTCGCCTGCTCCATCAGGGTAAACAATAGGTGTAGCCGGTTCTTCATCCAGGAAAGTCAGTATTGGCTCCCCAGGATATACCTGCAAATTGTTTGCATTATATACAAATTCCTCCTCAATACCCCCTTTAGGCCAGTTGCCACGATAAACAGTTGTAAATGTTCCGTCGTATCGGGAATCCTCCGTTTTGTTGTCAAAGGTATTTTCAATTACGCCAATCGGTGGAGCCATACGGGTCCATGGACGGCCCAGGTCTTGCGATGCTTCGCGTTGAACTGAACTTATAACCTCAGACCAGTCTGGAACAATAGCGCTTCTAATGTTTGTATAGTTCCACGTCATCATCCAAACCGCAAAATTATCCGGGGCACCGCCACTGCCATAAGTAAGACTAGCTCCATTATAAAACTCGCTTGTCTCCGTATGATCAGCGTACAGCAGTATTTCATTGTTGCGGTCGTTTTGAGCCCAGTTTACATCAAAGTACGTTTCCTGTAAGGCGAAAGGACCTGGGTTGTCAATCGCAGTTGCTGCGGTGTTGTATGCCTCCTGATAATACCATTGTGCATCATGCCCGTCAGGATCCACTCTGGGGGTCTCAGGATAAGTAGGGATGTTGTTTGGATTTTCCAGCCACCATCCGTAAGTGAGGTACGCCTTCGCCAAATAAAGACGTGCAAGCGTTTGTGTTGCCCCACCGGTAACGCGTCCTATCGACGGTAAATCCTCAACGGCGATTAACAGATCCGGAAATATGCCTTTTGTATAAACTTCCGGTACGGTATTACGCACAGAGGTTCTCACCGGATTGTTGTTGAACTTCAATTCCCCTGAACCCAAATCCAATGGCACACCTCCAAAGGTCTGCACCAACATAAAATAATCAAAGGCTCGAAAGAACCTGGCTTCCGCAATTAGTGCATCCGTAATGCCTTCTACTTCCGCAGCATTCTCAATAATACCGCTGGCAGTGTTGATATTAGAGAAAGCAGCGCCCCACAATACATCGGCACGGCTACTGGAGGGGGTAATCGCCCCCACTCCTGAAAGGTCCATGTCCTTAAAATTTGCATCCGCACTTTGGGCGTAGGTTGCCTCATCGGTTCCGGTGAGGGTGGTGTTATAGAAATAAGCTTGTCCGAATATATAGCGAAGATGCGCATACTGCGAAGTTATTCCGCCATAAATACCTCTTTCGGTCTGAAAAAAGCTAGGTTCATAAAGACTGCGTGGCTGTTCGTCCAGCACGTCAGAGCAACCCACCAGGAACAACGTCATCAGTGCTGTTCCTAAAAAAGTTTTTATATTCTTTCGTTTCATCATTGTCTTTTTTTAAAATGTCAAATTAACACCGATCATATAGTTTCGAGTTGCGGGCGAGTTGGTGCCTAAAGTCAGAAAACGGCTCAAGTTATCAGCATATGGCACTGCAGCATTTTCATTACCGTATGAATTTGTTTCAGGATCCATACCCGATTCTTTATGGTAGGGCGAGAACATCACAAATGGATTTTGCACAGTAGCATATAATCTCAATTGGTCAAAACCGATGTTTTTTACCCAATTGCTGCTTTCGAAGTTATACCCAAGTGATATGGTGCGTATCTTCAGGTACGAAGCGTCGAAGTAGCCCAAAGTACTGCCATACTTCGGATTGTCGCCACTGGCTATGCCCCCTGGTTTTGGATATTTGGCATCAGTGTTCTCTGGTGTCCAGTAGTCTACCTTTACATTATTCCTACGCCCACTCATCATATTCAAGTAACCTGAGGACGAATAAATTGAACTAATGAGGATACCACCACTTTTAAATGCACCGACAATGCTCAAGTCAAAACCTTTATAACCCACTCTGGTATTAAAACCTCCCTGAAAATCAGGTTCTACGTCTATGATTTGTCGATCTTCGGGTCCAATCTGCCTTACTGGCGTACCATCGGAATTATAATCACCGGTATATTTTACCTTGATCATACCCACATTTCCGCCTGGCTCCAAAATATCCAAATGTGGGTCTCCTTCTTGCCAAAGGCCTATTTTTTCATAGTCGTAGATTGCATTAATTGGATGGCCTACGAACCACCAGTTTCCCTCGTCCCTGTCTGCTCCTGAAGCTAATGATACCAGCTCGTTGCGGTTGCCATATAAATTGATGCCGGCTTCCCATGTCCAGCCATTGACGTCGTCAAGGATCAAACCATTTAGAGATAGTTCCAAACCCTTGTTTTGGGTTTCTCCGACATTTGAGGTGATGAAGGTCGCTCCAGAAGTTGCAGGCAACCCTACGTCAAGCAGCACATCATTGGTATTAGTTATATAATACTCTATAGTACCGGATAAACGATGATTCAGAAGTGCGAAGTCCAAACCAAAGTTCCATGTCTCAGAAAATTCCCATCCTAACATAGGATTAGGAAGTTGGTCTACATAGTACCCAGTGGCATAGTTATCATTGCCGAAGTTGTAAGGCCTGGTTGCTAAAAGTCCAAGTGTCTGGTAAGGATCAACAGACTGATTAGAGGTTTGTCCATAACCTACTCGGAGTTTCAACATATTTATCGGGGTGACATTCTGCATAAACGACTCCCTTCCGATATTCCATCCGACCGATACTGCTGGGTAGGTATGCCACTCATGGCCGTCTGCCAATCTTGAAGAGCCGTCGGAACGCAAAGTAGCAGACACCATATAGCGATCGTCATAAGAGTACATAACTCGACCCATATACGACATCAAGCCACTCGTCCAATAATTCTGATTTCCCGGATTAATAGTAATTTCCTCGGCCGCATATCCAATATTATAAAACTGAAAGGCACTGGTGGGAATATCCCTTCCCGACATGCTCGAATAGTTGTATTTAGTTTTCTCCGTGGAGTACAATGCTACCAGATTTATGTTATGTTTTTCCGCAAAAGTGCGGTCATAGGTCAGCAGGTTTTCAATCACCCAGTGATAGGTATGCGAATTATTGGTAGAAGCAGTTGACATGGTTTCAGGATTGGTAGCATTTACTCCCTCTCCTGTAAAGCTGCCCCCATTGCTCTGGCGGAAATCCAAACCAATATTGGCACGGTACTTTAAGCCTTCAATTCCTGGAATTTTCACTTCGCCGTATAGGGAGTTGTACGTTCCATACGCCCTGGTTTCGCTTAACCATTCATCCTCCAATCCTTCTAATATTTCCCTTGAATAGGACCATGGTTCATCCAAAGGCATTCTGATCGTTCGTTTCCATGTACCATCTTCGTTGTAAGGATTGGCAATAGGCGACATACTTAAGACTCCATACAACCCCACCTGTGAACCTTCAGTAACATTGTAATTATTGTTTGTGGTGAAGCCTAAGCGGATATATTCACCCACTTCCTGGTCAATAGCGCCACGCATTGAAAAGCGTTCGTACTGTTGCGTTGGGATTACACCTTTATTTTGGTAATAGCCCACGTTGAAATTGTAGTTACCCTTTTCGGTGCCACCAGAAACGCCGATATTATGATTTGAAACAGACCCCGTCCTGTACAACAAGTCCTGCCAATCTGTATTTACATCATTGGATTCGTCCAATGCATTTGTGTAAATACCAGCTGCTTCACGAAGAGCAACGAATTCAGGCCCATTCATCATTGGATATGGGGCAAATACATCACTCACGCCATAAAAACCGTCGTAACTGACCTGCGCTTCTTGTCCTTTTCGGCCTCTGTCGGTTGTTATCAATATAACGCCATTGGCACCTCGGGAGCCGTAAATAGCGGTTGCCGAAGCATCTTTAAGGATATCAAGGCTCTTGATGCCGTTAGGATTGATGTCGCCGATAGATCCTGCAAATGGGATACCATCAAGCACTATTAGTGGATCATTCGAGCCAGTAAGTGACCGGGTGCCTCTAACACGGATCTGCATTTCTGCGCCCGGCTTAGAAGAGGTTTGCGATAATTCTACCCCGGCTACACGCCCCTGCAAGGCCTGCGTAACGTTAGCCGATGGAACATCGCGCAATACTTCTCCGCTTATAGAAGCAACCGAACCTGTCACAGCTTCACGCCTTTGTGTACCATAACCTACAACAACCACCTCAGAAAGGGTAGTAAGGTCAGGCATCAGCTCTACAGAAATATTAGTCTGGCTTCCGACGGTTACCTCTTGGGGCTCATAGCCAACAAATGAAAAAACCAAAACAGCGGATTCGCCCGGCACATCTAAAGTATAGCTTCCATTCATGTCTGTAATGGTTCCCGTGGTAGTACCTTGTACCAGTATATTCACACCCGGTAAGCTCTCTCCATTAGAGTAGTCTGTTACTGTACCGGTAACCTGCTGCTGGGCAATAGCTACCGGTATAAGCCAGACCCAAAATAAATTCACAAGTAATAATTTTCTCATACATTTAAAGGTTTGCTCTTAAAATTTTAATTGAAAATAAGTTTAGTCTTTGAGAAAGAGTTCATAAATAAAATTAGTCGCAATCGTTTGAAACATTAAAGTACTGCTAATCATTAAGATGAAAAATCTTAACGACCACAGTAACAGCTTGATTTTCCTGTACCATATCTTAAAATTTCAATCTCGACCTAAACTTGAAAATAATTTTTCATAAATGCAACCGATTGCAAAAAATATTTCATAAAAATTTAAATATTTATGCAAATGCAATCTTTTTGAATATTTTAACTTAAAATTTTCTATATTTAGAATTCAGGCTTTCGAAAACGGTGCTTTCTATTATATTTTAACCTACACTATATAAAGACCAATAAAGGAAGGTGCCTAAAAAAATATTACACCATATCGATTATGAACTGTATTATTTTGACGCATTTTGCAGTGTGTTTTCGTTCAGCCGAAATAAAAATAAAGTAAAATCCTTTTATAATTGAAACCGATTGCATTAATTTGTTGCAACTATTTATCTATGGATAAGGAAATAACAATCTATGATATCGCAAAAGAACTGGAAGTTTCTCCAACAACAGTAAGTAGGGCTTTAAATGACCATCCTGCTGTTAATGTAAAAACCAAACAGCGAATATTTGATACGGCCACTCAAATGGGCTACAGGTCAAACATGTTTGCAAGTAATCTACGAACTAAAAAGACGAATGCCATCGGCGTAATTGTGCCAAGGCTGAACAGTACGTTTATGTCGTCTGTAATTGCAGGGATGGAAAAAGTGGCCAACGAAGCCGGCTACAACCTCATTATAAGCCAATCGCTGGAAACAGTAGAGAAAGAAATGACCAATGCAAACACAATGTTCAACAGCAGGGTAGACGGGTTGCTGGTGTCGTTGGCTTATAATACTGAAAACATAGAACACTTTAAACCTTTTATTAAAAAAGGGATCCCGATGTTGTTTTATGACAGGGTTTATGAACATGAAAAAATAACAGGAATAGTAATTGACAACATCCAATCTGCTTTTAAAGCTACCAAGCATTTGATTGACCAGGGATGTAGAGACATTGTCCACATTACAGGAAACCTCAAGCGAAATGTGTATTCAGATCGTCTAAAGGGTTATAAGTACGCCTTAATGGATAATAATTTGAAGTTCAAGAAAACGAATGTTATAGTTAATAACCTGAGCGAGGAGGACGGAATTGAGGCAGCGAGGCAATTGCTAAAAATGGAGAAGTTTCCTGATGGTTTGTTTGTGGCAAACGATAATTGTGCTATAAGCTGTATGAAAGCCCTTATGCAGGAAGGTGTCTCTATTCCTAAGGATATTGCAGTTGTTGGGTTCAATAACGATCCTATCTGCAGGATTGTAGAGCCGAACCTTACAACCATCGACTATCCCGGCTACGAAATGGGCGAGGTAGCCGTAAGAAGTCTCATCCATAGAATGGGGGGATTAAATGATAATAGCATGACCAATACCATCACCTTGAGATCAGAATTGATTGTCAGGGCCTCTTCCTTAAAGAAGACAAAAAAAACGAAGGGTAACATTGTTAAAATTTAACCTGGACAAGCCAGAACTTTAAAGTTTAAAGTTCAAGGTTTAAAGTTTGCACGCTTTTCTATTGCTGCTTAAAATATTGACATATAGAACTGGTCAATGAGAACTGTAAAATATTGTTGAAAACAGAAAATCTAAAAAATATTCTACCTCATGAGAAAATATAAACTTCTGTTACTTATACTTTTGATATTACCGTTGTCAAGCAAATTATCCGCTGAAGACGGCTATGAGCTTTGGCAAAGATATGAGTTAATTGAAGACAAGGATTTACTTGAGACCTATAGAAATTCAATTGCAGAAATTATTTTTAAAGGAAATTCAGCAACATTGGATATTGCCAGGGAAGAATTGGCAAGAGGACTGGCAGGTCTGTTCGGTGCTGAAATCAACTTTTCAGAAAAACTATCAGTACCGGGAAGCCTTATCGTCGGGAAATTTGACGATCCTCAAATAGCCGCTTTAAAACTTAAATCAGAAGCAATCGGTGACGAAGGTTATATGATAGCTACCCTCAAAAAAGATGGAAAAGAAGTCACGATCATCTCGGCTAAAACTGATATCGGAATTCTTTATGGCACTTTTCATTTTCTTAGACTTCTGCAAACGAGTTCTGATATCTCCAAGCTATCTATTTCGAGTAATCCCAAAATTCAAAATAGAATTTTAAATCACTGGGATAATTTAGACAGAACGGTCGAGAGAGGTTATGCAGGTTTCTCACTTTGGGATTGGCACAAGTTGCCCATGTACATAGACCAACGATATATTGATTATGCACGTGCAAATGCTTCTATCGGGATTAATGGAACAGTGCTGACAAATGTAAACGCCAATGCCCTTGTACTGACCGAAGATTATCTCATTAAAGTAAAAGCATTGGCAGATGTGTTCAGGCCTTATGGCTTGAAAGTATATCTGACAGCGAGATTTAGCGCTCCTATTGATATCGGCGGCTTGAAAACGGCCGATCC
>CAMPJM010000042.1 GCA_946886805.1 uncultured Flammeovirgaceae bacterium
GAACGGCAGTTGCTATAGAAGTTTAGCGACAAAATCTTTAAAAATGTCGGTGCAATATAAAGTAAATATTATGTGGGAAGAAAAAGATAATAAACTGGTGAGGGAATTTGAATTCAATGATTTTGTTGAAGCTTTCTCATTTATGACAAAAGTGGCTCTATTGAGCGAAAAGGCAAATCACCACCCAAATTGGAGCAACACTTATAATAAAGTAAGAATTGAGTTGACCAGTCACGATAAGGGAAATAAAGTGACGGAAAGGGATAAAAAGTTGGCCGCAGAAATAGACAAATTATTTTAAAATTATTACATCAGTATAATTTCCAAAATTTTATTCTCCCTAATATATAATCAATATATTTGTGCATTGCTTTATCCTTATATGATAAAAAGCATTCATGCAGGAAGAAACACAGCTTTACTTAGTACCCACGCCCATTGGTAATCTTGAGGATATTACTTTGAGAGGATTGAGAGTCCTCGGTTTGGTAGATACAATTCTTAGTGAAGATACCAGAAAGTCTGCTATTTTATTAAAGCATTATGATATTGGGAAACCACTGCAGAGTTATCATGCTTTTAATGAGCATCAACAGTTGGAGAAGCTCATAAACAGGCTTAAAGGCGGCGAGAAAATGGCTTTAATAACAGATGCTGGCACCCCAGCCATTTCTGATCCGGGGTATTTACTCGTTAGAGCTGCTTTAAAGGAAAACATAAAGCTGGAATGTCTTCCCGGTGCTACGGCTTTTGTCCCTGCTTTAGTTAAATCGGGATTGCCGGCAGACAGGTTTTTGTTTGAAGGCTTTTTGCCTCATAAGAAAGGAAGGAAAACAAGGCTGGAGCAATTGGCTGGAGAAGAAAAAAGCATGATCTTCTATGAATCACCTTTCCGATTAATTAAAGCGCTTAAAGAATTTACCTTATGTTTCGGTGCCGATAGATTGGCCTCTGTTTCGAGAGAACTCACCAAAATCTATGAAGAAACCATTAATGGCACCCTCGAAGAATTAATTGAGTATTATTCCACACATACTATTAAAGGAGAAATTGTAATTGTTGTCGCTGGTAAAAAATAAGAAAATGAATTTGTGGTTGCTAACCCTGTTGGGAGGAATCCTATTATGGCTAGGTTGGCCCGTGTTGCCCTTTCCATTCCTGCTTTTTGTGGGGTTTGTTCCCCTTCTTTTCATAGAAGATTATATCTCTCGAAATCCGGAGGTGTATAAAGGCAAACATTTCTTTCTGTATACCTATGTGACCTTTCTAATTTGGAATACCGGCACCACCTGGTGGGTGTACTATGCTTCCCCTGTTGGCGCAGTTTTTATGATTTTGGCAAATGCACTCTTAATGAGTATTCCTCTTTTGCTGTTCAGGTTTACCAAAAAGGGAGCAGGACCTGGCTGGGGCTACTTTTCTTTGGTTCTTTATTGGATAAGCTTTGAATATATCCACCTAAACTGGGATATCTCATGGCCCTGGCTTACGCTGGGCAATGGCTTTTCAACGTTCCCCGAGTGGATTCAATGGTATGAGTTTACCGGAGTCTTCGGAGGTACCTTGTGGATTTGGATAGTAAACATACTTTTCTTTTTTGCCTTAAATAACCGTACTGCTGTAAATGGGATCAAAAGCATAAATGCACGGTTTCTTGTGTATGCTTTTTTACTGATAGGTTTGCCAATTGCATATTCCTATTACATATATTCCACCTATGAGGAAGCGGGGGAACCTGTGGAAGTAGTTGTTTTGCAACCCAATATTGATCCATATACCGAAAAGTTTATAGGTTCAGAAAATTTTATTCCTTTTGAAGAGCAATTGGAGAGGTTCTTCGAGCTGTCAGCCCAAAAAATCACTCCTTCTACTTCCTTTCTTGTGTGGCCGGAAACAGCGATTGATTTTAACTTTCGGGAAGAGAGGATTGAGACTTATCCCTATTTTCAGAAAATAGAAAGGTTTAAAGATCGGTTTCCAAATCTCTCACTTTTGTCAGGTGTGGTAAGCTCTACTGTTTATGAAGATGAGAGAGACCATATGCCATCGACGAGATTTGATGAGCGGATTGGTTATTATGATGTATTTAATACAGGAATGTTTCTGGAAAATGATACCGTTGCCTTCTATCATAAATCCAAACTTGTGCCAGGTGTAGAAATTATGCCATACCCTGAGGCCATAGGATTTGTTTCAGATTTACTTTTTGACCTTGGCGGCACGTCGGGTGGTTATGGAAGGCAAACAGAAAAGACGGTTTTCTTCAACAACGATAGTGTGGGAATAGCTCCTTCCATTTGTTACGAATCCATTTATGGAGATTACATGCGAGAGTTCGTTTTGAATGGTGCTGATTTTATTTTCATCATTACCAACGACGGTTGGTGGTGGAAATCCTCAGGTTACAAGCAACACCTTCAATATGCTACTCTACGTGCAATTGAAAACAGAAGAAGCATTGCCAGGTCTGCGAATACGGGTATATCATGTTTTATAAATCAACGTGGCGACATTTTGCAACCTACAGAATTTTGGACTCAGGATGTAATCAAAGGGATTATCAAATCCAATGATGAAATCACTTTCTACACCCGTTATGGCGACTATATAGCAAGAACGACAATTTGGTTATCCGTTTTTGTGTTTTTAGCGGGGATAGTAAAACGAAAACTCACCCGATAAAAAATTAATTTTTAAATCTATTAAATATTTGATTCCAATATGGACGATTTACAGCAGCTTTTACATCAAACTATTTCCATTTGTAAGGAAGTTGGAGCCTTTGTAAAACATGAACATGGTATATTTAAAAAATCTTCAATAGAATACAAAGGACACAATGACCTGGTTTCTTATGTAGACAAAGAGGCAGAAAAGAAATTGGTTCAAGGCTTAGGTACTTTATTGCCGGAGTCGGGATTTATAGCCGAGGAAGGGACGACCAGCAAAAGAGGTGTGGTGTACAACTGGATTGTTGACCCTATTGACGGGACAACAAATTTTATACACGGTTTACCAGTATTCGCAATTAGTGTTGCATTAATGCAGGAAAAGGAAATTATTTTGGGAGTTGTGCTTGAAATCAATCGGGATGAATGTTTTTATGCCACAAAGGGAGGGAAGGCTTTTTGTAATGGTGTTCCAATAAGCGTATCCAATACTCCCGCGTTGAAAGATGCTTTAATTGCCACTGGGTTTCCCTATTACGATTTTGGTAAAATGGATATCTATCTGGCAATACTAAAAGATTTTATGAAAGATAGCCATGGCGTAAGGAGATTAGGAAGTGCAGCTGTAGATCTTGTTTATGTAGCATGTGGTAGGTTCGAAGCTTTTTTTGAGTACAATCTGAATGCCTGGGATGTTGCGGCCGGTGTTTTAATAGTTCAGGAGGCCGGCGGTATTGTTACGGACTTCAAAAATGGCGATAACTATATCTTTGGCGGTGAACTTTTAGCAGCGAATGCAATTCACGGCGAAGCATTAGCAGTAATTAATAAAAACTGGGAAGCTCGTGTTTAGCCCTAAGGGTTCGTTACGAAATAAGTTGTTCAAAATATAGGTAGTTTTTTGTTCTTTATCAAGGCTTAAAATCTGAGAATAGCCGTAGCTATTTGTCCGCCAGCTGGCGGATTGTAACGATGAGAAAGGACTAAAAAAACAAGTATAAATGTACAAGTTATTTTGTCACAAGCCCTAATCCCTTATGCCCATACTTTGGTGCCCTCGGTGCAATTTTTGCAAATTTCAATTTGATCCCTGCCCTTTAGTATTGTTCCCCTGAAACGGGTATAGCTTTCACTATTCCATATACTCTCAAAAGAGGCTGATTTTAAGCTTCCCAACTGATGCTGGGCATCTTTATCAAAACAGCACGGAACAATGGCACCGTTCCAGGTAACTACACAACTGTGCCACATTTTCCAACAATGGTTTATCAGCTTGTTTTTTATTGCGTAAGTCCCGTCACTTTGCTTTTTATACCTTGAGTATTTCTCTATAGTAGGAATTAGGGAAGAGCCATGTTCGTAGTCGTATATCTGGGCTGTTTTTAAACCTACCTCTTCAACCCCTAATTCCTTAGCGAGTGTTTGTAATTCTTCAATTTGATGTTCGTTTGGTTTTACAACAAGAAATTGAAATATGACGTGAGGAGTATTAGAATTTAGCGTTTTTTTCCATTGGACAATCCTTTTTGTGCCTTCTATCACCTTTTCAAGGTTTCCGCCTTTCCTATAAGCAGCATACGTTTCCTGGGTGGTTCCGTCAATAGAAATTATAAGTCTGTCAAGTCCGGATTCTACCGTTTTTCTCGCATTTTCGTCCGATAGATAATGCGCATTCGTCGAGGTGGAAGTATAGATTTTCCGGGATGAGGCGTATTCAATCAATTCAAAAAAACGGGGATGTAAATAGGGCTCTCCCTGAAAATATAATAGTAAGTACAATAGTGTGTCTTGTAGTTCATCTATCAGTGTTTTGTAAATATCGTCCTTAAGCATACCTGTTGGTCGTGTAAAAGATCTCAACCCACTAGGGCATTCAGGGCACCTCAAGTTGCAGGAAGTGGTAGGTTCAATTGAAATGCTGACTGGAAGGCCGAAGTGCACCGGCTTTTTAAGAAGCTTTGATAGAAAGTAACTGCCTATGATTTTACTTGCATTCTTCCCTCTTTTCCAGGTTAGCTTTGAGGCAAAGTTTAAACCATCTTTCCAGTTACTATTCACGATTATTCTTTTACCACTAATCTACTAAAAATGATTGGTACCTGCTATAACATTATAATCATATGGCCGTTCTGATTAGATGCTATGGTTATTTTTCTAGCTGTTTTACTATTATGTTCATTTTTTACCCGCTACTAAATAATTGGAAATAAACAGGAAATGGAATGATGCATCTTTTCTTGAAAGTTATATTAAAGATTTTACCTTGGTTGGTTTTAATTCTATTGCTTTATTTTCTGGTAGCGAATTATACCGGTTGGCCGTTTGGAGAGACTGAAGAGCCCAAGACAGAGATTTCCAATACCACAATCTTAAATAAAATAGAGGCCTTAGGAAAGCTTGAGCTGGTTAAATACAATTTTCAGGAAATCACAGAACTTACAGAGAAGAATAGTAAATTTTTAGGCATATTTCCTTCTGGGGACTCAAAGGCGGTGTTAATCAGTCAAGGGGAAGCGGTAGGCTGTATCGATTTAACTCAAATAAGTGCCAGAAATATCTTGGTGAAGGGCGATTCTTTTATTATAAAGCTACCAGCCCCTGAATTATGCTATTACAAGTTAAATCTGGAAAAAACCAGAATTTATTCTATAGAAAAGGGCGTTTACTATAAAGATGAGCGGGAAATGATCCAAAAAGCATATAGAGTTGCAGAGAGGCAGATTAAAGAAGCAGCTTTAGAATCGGGAATTTTAAAAAACACAGAAGAAAACGCTGAGATTATTCTTCGGCCATTTTTGGAAGAGGTAACAAAGAAAAAAGTATATTTTTCGAAATCAATAAAACAGGAAAATATAAGAATTAAATCGCGTTGAAAATGAGCTCAGCTCAACATTACAAAAAAAGCTCAGAAAGAACTTATAATTTTTGAAGTAGCCGTGTCGCATTGTTGGTGTAAGAGTTATTGCTCGTTTTATCTATCAATTCGACGAGGCGTTCCTTCGCTTCTTTTATATGGTTTAGCTTTAGCTCGGTTAATGCAATGTACCAGATAGCTGTATCCCTCATCTTATCTTCAGAAAGGCTTTCGGCTTTTTTAAAATTCAACAATGCTTTATCGTCAGCGTTACTTTCCAAATAGGTCAGTCCTAAATACAGGTATAAACGGGCATCGCCGGGGCTGGCAATAATTTCTTTTTCTAAAGCTGGAATCGCTCTTTCAAAGTCCCTGTTTTGATAATGGGTAATGCCAAAAGTTTCTTCTTGTTCCAGACCAATATCTTTAAATAGAGGATGGGTGGACAAGCTTTCACTATAGTATTGATTAAATAAGGCGATGTTATCAGATGATTTATCGAGGACAAAGAATGAAGAGATAAGGCAAATGACCAGAAGTAAAAATATTCCAATTATTTTCACGACTGTTTTTTTCTTCCGAAGATCAGCTATATTGTTGCTTATATCACCACTCTTTCTTCCTACAGCTAGTAACCCCCGTTTGATTTTTCTTGTTTTTCCCGAAAAAGTGCTGCCAAACGAACCCCTATAAGAAGAGGTTATCCTTGCGAGTTCAGGGTCAGAGTTGAGCTTTTTTTCAAATAAGTTTCTTTCCTCAGGATCTAGGTGTCCATGCAGGTATTTTTCAATTAATGTTATTTGGTCTGTTTCCTCTCTCATATGCTCCCGGCTGAATAGCAACCCCTTACAAGTAAATAGTCTTAATTAACGTTAGTAATTTGCAATTATTACGTTAAAGATAGTATTTTCTGGTACTAATTTATGTTTTATTTTTGTTTTTTTAATACATTCTAAATAAAAGCGCAAAATATCATTGGTGTGGAAATTGCTCGTTGATCTTGTTCCATACTAATTCTGTTTCGTAACCTTTGTTTATCAGATAATTTGCGATCTTGTTTTTAAAAATGTATCCATTCTTATCACTTATTTCATTGGCTTTTTTTTCTATTAAAACACCGATCTTTTGTTCATAATCGTCATCATCAATTTCTTTTAAGGCTTCCTGAATACAATAGGTAGAAATTTTTTTTTGTGTGAGCGCCAGCTTTATTTTGACTTTTCCCCAATTGTTAATCCTAAATTTACCACCAGCGTAGGCTTTAGCATATCTTTCCTCATTTAAAAAGCCATCTGTAATCATAGAAATGATCACTTCTTCCACCTCATCACCATATAGGCCATATTCATAAAGCTTATTTCTTAGTTCTTGATGAGTCCTTTCTCGATATGAGCAGTAAGAGGCAGCTTTTAAGGTTGCATCTTTCAAGGATATTCCAGAAGTGTTCGACATGAATAACTGTTCACTAAAAGAAAAAATAATCAAAAAATGATAAAAAAAATAATTTCCAGATAGGAAATACTAAATGTAAAAAATAAAAAGGAGTTCCTGAAGTTGTCGAAGAAAAAAAACCAGATTCTATTGCTGTTTTTCGCGCAAGTCTAAAATATATTGTTGCAGAGAGATTTTACCCGACCCATAAATCAGAAAAATGACGAGGAAAACCAATACTGCCAGAGAAAATCCTAATTCGGAATTGGCAGCGAAAAATCCTTTCGTAGCATTGACAAAAATAACTGCGCCAAGCAGAATGGGAAGTTGGAATAAAACAGCGATCCTGGTTCCAAGACCAAGAGCAATAAAA
The DNA here is from genome assembly GCA_946886805.1 of uncultured Flammeovirgaceae bacterium. The sequence goes on from CAMPJM010000042.1 coordinate 7,328, forward strand.
ATACCTCCGAAAATATGTGCAAAGGCAATGAAATGCACCAAACTTAATGTGGCAAGATTCGCTTCACTGTTCCTTATTAACTCCAATAAAGCTTCAGAATCTCTGGTATAAATATATCCTTTAAAGAAAATCACCAAGCCAAGGGTCATCCTAACAAAATTAAGCCATTTCGGATAATGTGTATTTGCCCAGGATTCGAGGTGATATATAGATTTCATAGCAAAAGATCGTAGTGGTGAAATAAATATATGAAAAAAAAATGAAAAATTCAAACGATTGCGCTGATAATTAAATAATTAGGGTTTGCTCTGTTGTCAAAAAATGAAGGCTAGGGAGAAAGTTAAAAAGCAAAGTGATACTTTAAAACTGATTAAGTTTTAAGGTATATCAGCCTGTCGAATTTAAAGGAATGTCGTTTTCAAAAAAAAGGCTATTTCACATAGCCTTTTCTGCGGAGTATAGTTTCTATAAACTTTCGTTCGTTGTCCGTATTAAAAATCTTAAAAGGCAAATGGATCAATTGCGCTTTTGATATTATGAACAGAAAATGGTCTTTTCCTATCGAAGCTTTTTTGATATTGCTCCAATTCATAGGCATTCCTTGTTTGGTATTTACTTTAATCAAGACCTGACGACTGTCTATTTCGTAGGACAGTTTTTCAAACAGAACTTTGTTTTGTTCTACCTGAGTAACACCGGCAAACTGGATCAGCCAAAATAGAATGTATAATGTCAGCGCAATAAGTGCTCCCGTGATCCACCAATGGCTTGCTATTATAAAATAACCACCCATAATTGCGATAACAATAAGAAATACCCACCACTGTTCTTTGAGTATATTTTTAAGGGCCAATTTAATATATGTTCCTGTTTCTAATTTATATTTCTTTGTTTTAACAATCATTTAATTGAGCTTTTAGCTTTTAAGTACTATATAATTAATTATTGATGGATTCTGAATTTTTTTGGCTATTGATGCGCTTTAAGACTAATATCTAAACTCTTGACCGAGTGTGTTAAGGCTCCTATCGAAATAAAATCAACGCCACATTCTGCTACTTCTACTATATCAGCTTCAGAAATTCCTCCTGATGCTTCGGTTTTATACTGCTTATCGATCATTTGAACTGCTTTTCTCATTGTTTCCGGAGTCATATTATCAAGCATAATAATGTCCACTCCCCCAACTTCAAGCACTTCTTTTATTTCTTCCAGGCTTCTGGTCTCGACTTCTATTTTTAGATTTTTTCCTATAACTTTCAAATATTCCTTCGTTGCATTGATTGCCTTAGCAATACCTCCCGCATAATCGATATGATTATCTTTCAGCATTATCATATCAAAAAGGCCAAAACGGTGATTTGTCCCCCCTCCAATAACAACCGCCCATTTTTCAAGAATCCTGAAATTTGGAGTAGTTTTTCTGGTATCCAATATCCTGGCGTCGGTATGAGAGATCATTTCCACGAGTTGGCGGGTATAAGTAGCAATGCCACTCATTCTCTGAAGGCAGTTTAATACCAGCCTTTCAGCCGATAAAATTGACCTTGCACTGCCCCATACTTCCAAGCCAATATCCCCTTTACTTGCTTTTTCCCCATCTTTTATTAAGATTTTAACCCCTAAGCCGGGATCGATGTGCTTAAAAATTACTTCAGCCAAAGACATTCCGGCAATTATTCCACTATCTTTTATTAAAAGCTTCGCGCGACTTGTACAGTCTTGTGGAATGGAGGCAAGGGAAGAGTGATCGCCCTCTCCTATGTCTTCTTCTATTGCAGCTTTTATAAAATCGCTAATTGCTTGTTCTGTAATGTAATCTGGCTTCACCCGACAAAAATACGAAAAGGCTCCAAATTACATTGGAGCCTTTGGGAAATTTTCTAAAATGTTACTGTTTTTAATTTTTTTGATCTATTCCTGGGTAAAATCTATGCTGTAAACCTTATAGCTATCCTGGAATTCTTTTGCTCTTATTAATACCCTGAACGAACCTTCTCCGTAATTATATTTACCAATTGCATATTTTATACCTTCTTTGGAAGCACCCTGGTGTATGTATTGAAAATCAGATGGTGGATATTTTTTTAGAAAATCCTTTAGAACAAACTCTGCTTGAGTTCTGCTATAGTCAGATGGTTCTCCATCTATAACCATTTCAACCACGTCATGAAAGTATTTGGTTAATTCCTTTGAACTACCTGCTTTCATCGCAGTTTTTACATTGTTTAAAACATCGCTTTGGCCATAAACGTTAAAATTTCCTCCAAAAAAGAGGATAAGGGTGAAAATCAAGAATCCTTTGTATAAAATATTTATTTTATTCATTCCGCATTTAATGTTACTCTTTCCTCATGTTTACCAAAACTATGCCAATATTTTGAAAATAAAAAGTCGAAATTGTGCATATAGGTTACAAGCTAAGATTCTCTTTTTATATTTGCACTATATTTAAATAAAGACAAAATAGATTGGTTATTACTGTGATGAAGTTTGCAGGTCTTGATCGTTTGAAATATAGTCATTTATTGAATAATAGTTACACATCATAGATGAAATGACAAGTTTGCCATTTAAAATTAGAAACAACTAATATGAAAAAAGTACTTTTAATGATCCTGGATGGATGGGGTATTGCAAAAAATAAAGAAGTCTCTGCGGTAGATAAAGCAAATACACCTTTTATTGATTCATTATACACGAAATATCCGCATAGCAAACTCGATGCTTCCGGTTTAGCAGTTGGTCTTCCTGAAGGGCAGATGGGTAATTCCGAAGTTGGCCATATGAACATTGGAGCAGGGAGGATCGTTTATCAAGACTTGGTAAGAGTGAACAAGGCACTGCAAGACGGAGAATTGAGTAGTAATCCTGTCCTTAACGAAGCCTTTGAATATGCACTTAGCAATAATAAGAAAATGCATTTCATTGGATTAGTGTCAGACGGCGGTGTTCATTCTCATTTGGACCACCTGAAAGGTTTGTGCAGGATAGCTTCGGAAAAAGGTCTGAACGAATTTTATATCCACGCCTTTATGGATGGCAGAGACACGGATCCAAACGCGGGATATGGCTATTTGAAGGAGCTTCAAACTACCCTGAACCAGTCGGGCGGTAAAATTGCTTCTGTCATAGGAAGGTATTATGCAATGGACAGGGATAAAAGATGGGAGCGGGTAAAATTAGCTTATGACCTGATGGTAAAAGGAATAGGAGAGAAGTCGCGCAGCATGTTAGAAAGTGTACAAGCATCGTACGACAAAGATATTACCGATGAATTTATAATGCCTCTTTGTGCAGTAGACGAAACAGGAAACCCCATTGCCACTATTGAGGAAGGGGATGTGGTCCTTTGTTTTAATTTCAGGACAGATAGGGGTAGGGAAATAACACAGGTCCTGACACAATTGGATTTTCCTGATTTTGAGATGAGGAAACTAAATTTGAAATACTTGACGCTTACTTCATATGACGATACCTACACGGGCGTGGAAGTTCTGTTTACCAAAGACAATCTGAATAATACCTTGGGAGAAGTGTTGAGCAAAGCTGGTAAGAAGCAGATAAGGATAGCAGAAACAGAAAAATATCCACATGTTACGTTTTTCTTTTCCGGTGGTGCAGAAAAAGAATTTGAAGGTGAGAAAAGATTAATGTGCCAATCTCCAAAAGTAGCAACTTATGATTTGCAGCCTGAAATGAGTGCCGGTGACATTAGAGATAAAATTATACCGGAATTAAAAGCGCAAGAAACTGACTTTGTATGCCTGAATTTCGCCAATCCCGATATGGTTGGACACACGGGAGTGTTCGAGGCTGTAGTAAAAGCATGTGAAACAGTAGACCAATGTGCACAGGCTGTTGCAGAAGTAGCAAAGGAAAATGGTTATACAGTTATTATCATAGCCGATCATGGAAATTCAGATTACATGGTAAATGACGATGGATCGCCAAATACGGCCCATACTACTAATTTGGTGCCTTTTATTATTATGGACGAAAAGTTAAAAACCAAAGATGGTAAACTTGCCGATCTGGCACCGACTATATTGAAAATAATGGATGTGGAAATTCCTAAAGAAATGACGGGAAACATATTGATTTCCTAATCAAATTGCTTGAATGAACGGATATTTTAATTTTATAAGGAATAGTCTTTTTTTATTTCTATTGTTTTTCATCGGAGGGTGCGGAGAGGTAATAAATGAAAAGTTAAATAATAAAAATAACTATTTTGACCTGAAGGGGCTTCTTGAAACCCAAATCCTTTTGCTTGATAGCCTACAGCCTAATCTTAGCAAAGTGACGGTAATAGACGGCTTAGAAGAATCTCAGACCTTGCACCTGGACAGTGCCGGATGGGCAAGAGAAATGGAAATATTTTTCGAAGCGGATATTAATGAACCAATATTAAAAGACGCTTACGAACTTGAGGAGAAGGATTTGGGGGATAGTTTAACCCTGATGTCTTATGAAGCAATAGATAAGAAAAATGCAGAAATTGAGTTTTTGAAGGTTTTCTATCCAAAAAACGAAGACCTTCCCTCTCATATAACTGCTGTTTTTACAGAGAAAAATGCTTTATATGACTCCAAAAGGTCACTGGAGCTTAATTTTAAATCGGATAATGATTTACATGTTTTAAGTGGATACTCTATTGAGGGGATTCAGAAAATGTTGTTAAAAGACACCATTTATTACAAGGTGAGGGTGAAGAATCTATTTTAAGCGCTTGATACTTATTTCTTAACAAACCCTTAGTAAATAATGATCTGAGATGAAACCATTTTCAGTGGAATAGCTTTGTAGGTTAAACTCCAAATGGAATATTCGAAAATTAATATCGAATCTTATTTAGGGTTATTATGAATAAGGTAAAAATTTGAATAAATCATTTTTTTGTTTATCACGAGGTACTACATTTGTGGTCATTTAAGAATTTACCTGATTGAGGATTTAAAGATTAGGTGAGAAATATAAGTTATGATATCTAACGGAAATAATAAGCCTACTCACGAAGAAACTGAAAGCAGTGGTTCAATTGAAACCACCGTTCCTAAAAATTTTGTTGAAAAGCTAAAAATTAAATGGGGCTTGGAGAGCATTTTTCAAGTGATCATTATATTATTGGTATTTAGTGTCACAGGAACAACTGTAGTTTTTCTTCGAGAGACGTTGTTTGGCTGGTTGGGGTTTGACGAGAATACAGATTTGTGGATTAAGACTATCGCTTATATCTTATTCATGTTACCTGCCTACCAAACCTTATTATTGTTTTACGGTTCTTTGTTCGGACAATTTGAATTCTTTTGGAACAAGGAAAAGAAGCTTTTCAGGTTCATTAAGAAGCTTTTTGTTAGATAAACCTTAGAGAAATAGAGTACCAGAAGTGTTCGATGTTTATAGAAAAAATAGAATTATCGAAAGGCCGTAGCGTTGGTGCTAAATATTTTCTACCTGGCACAATAATCTGATACACAACCCCTTTCTACAAATATTTGCCTTTCGCTGTAAGTTGGATCAAGCGGAATTTCTAGGGGAAAATGTCAAATATTTTATTATTGAAAACAGCGTGTCCTAATCACAGGCAAAGTAAAGGGGTCCCGGTCCGAAGGACTCCGGACTCGATTCGGAGAGTTAAATCCGGGAAGGTGCTTCTATTTATTAGTTACCAGCCATTTTAGAACGACACACACGAATGACAGCCATAATTATTTTCATAGGACTTATTATTGGACTGAATTGTATTCCACTTCTGACCAAGACGACCTTTCCGACAGCAGAGAAAGTAATTCAACGAATATTAATCGCTTCGACAATTTTGTTTTCAACATTTACAATTTTTGCGTTTAGTGGTTACAAGTTAAAAGGACTTTACACTTTCTCGACAATTAGTTGGACATTCATAATATCGACAATCGCTTATTTAGCCATATTCAATAACACAAAAAAGAAATTGCTGACAGTATTTCTGCTCACCCCTTTGATTGTTTTGAGCATTTTGACAATTTTACTCGGACAACTTGTTTATGAACATAAAATTGACACAGCCAATAAAATTTCTGTTACGACAGGAGGATTTTTAGACTGCGGAGAAATTATTAATATCACCCAAACAAGGTTCGGAATTTTTGACAAAGAAGTTTTTTATATTGACAATCTTTGCTTAATTGGAATTAACAAAATCGAGACAATAAAACTTGGCGACAAACACGCTGAATTTTTAATATATCACAACGGACTAAACGACTCTGAAAATCCATACAAATATGAAGTGGAAAGAAAAAACGGGTGGTAACACGGGTTTTGCGTCAGGCGGGTGACGTCCAAACTTGCAGCTTTGTACTTCTATTCAAGTTCAGCGTTGGTTGAAAGTTTTGTGCTCCGAAATCCGCCGGAACGCAAAGCCCGAAACCGTTGGCGGCAAGGCAGAAGAAAAAGGTACAGCATTTATGAAACAGAAAATTTACATAGATACTTCAGTTGTTGGCGGATACTTTGACGATGAATTTAAAGAGCCAACAAAACTACTCTTTGACAGGCTGGTAAAAGAACAGGTTAGTTTTGTGATTTCTGACCTATTAGAGCTAGAATTAATTCAGGCGCCAGAACATGTAAGAGAACTACTGGACAACTTTCCCGTTAACTATTTTGAAAGGTTAAATTTCAATGAAGAAGCTGAAGAGTTAGCTCAGACTTATATAAAGGAAAAAGTTGTAGGAAAGACTAGCATTGAGGACTGTAGACATATAGCCCTTGCTACAATCAACAGGATTGATGTTCTGGCAAGTTGGAACTTTAAACATATTGTGAATCTTATTTAGAATAAAGGGTTACAATTCTATAAATTTAAGATTAGGATACCCGATGATTGAAATAAGGAGCCCTCAAGAACTGATTAATTATGAAGACTAAAACTGAAAATAGGTTGGATTCTGTAAAGATGATGAGAAAAATCAGGGATAAGATTTCTAAGGATACCGAAGACATGGATTTTAAAGAATTCAAGAAGTATATGGATTCAAAATTAAAGTCAAAAGGTTCCAAATCTTCGCAAAAATAATATGCCCAACCGCCAACACTGCATACACTCGACCAAAGGGTGTGGCGGTAGCGGATATTTTTCAGCTTTACCTAACTTTGCTCTTGGTGGATACTTTTCTGCTTTTAAACCGCTGGCCAACGTATATACTAG
>CAMPJM010000043.1 GCA_946886805.1 uncultured Flammeovirgaceae bacterium
GTCAGCCAGCCCTGCTCATTGAAAGTTCCCGGAGCTTCTATTTGATTTTTTACCACAGCGTACAATGCAGCCCTTACCTGCGCAGGTTTGATCGGGGAAGGCAATTCCTGCATCAAAGCGACTTGTGATAGCAATTGAAAAGCCCCGAATCTATAGGGCAAAGACCTTCCGATTGGAGGGTAAGTTCCTTCAGGGGAAATCAAACGTTCCTGAATTGCAGCATAACGTTGAGCACGTCCGAGGTATTTGTCATATTGTCCAATAAAGCGGTCACCATACCGCCAATGCCTGAGTTCTTTCTTCTTCTCTTTTAATACGCCTAAGATGTCCAACATCATGGGCTGGATTACATAACTATTATAGTAATCGAAATGAAAATCAGGTCCGTCACCATATACGCCATCGCCAAGGTACCACTCTTCCGTTTTATTTAGGGCATATTCTAGCCTCACCATATCCGGTTCCCCATCAAACTTCAACAGGGCAGCCTCGATCATGCCAGTAAACAAAAGCCAGTTGCTGTAGGCAGGAGAGATTTCTCTTGTAGATTTTAAGGCATTGATTACATTTTCCTGCGTTGCTTTATCCAGCCGGTTCCAAAGCTGGCTTGGCGCTCTAATTAAAGCTTCCGCAAAAAAAGCAGCATCTACCAATGGTTGGCCTCCCTCCGAGAAGTTCATATAGTCAGCCGCTTCGGGATTGGTAGCATTGTCTATGCATTTTAAAGCGAGTTGAATGTATTTTTCCCTTAACTTCCCTTCCTCTGTATCATCAGGACCTAATTCAAGCCAGGGTGCCATTCCGGCAAGTGTTCGCCCAAAAGCTTCCAGATAGGTTACTTCCTTTCTGTCACCCCAGGGATTTGGCGTCACTTCAACAGGCATTTCGCTTTTTAATCTGTTCTCGCTTAGTTTCTGCAAGACAGGGTCAGCTATTTTAATTAACGTATTGACAAAATAAGTCCGGGTATGATCGTCGCCCTGTGAATCATTGTTCGGACCTTGTGCATTGGAAAATGTAGGAAATACTAAGAGAATTAAAAACAAATATTTTAGATGCATCATTTTTCGGGAACTGTTTTTTATGCTTTCAACTGGTCAATTTAAGATAAAGATTGATACTAACCAGTTGGATGCATAAATTAAAGGAGGCTAATAACCTGAGTTTTGCTCTAATTCAGCGTCTTTGTTTAAAGTAGATAATTTGTATGAATTTTTACTGCGCCTCAAACGGCGCAGTAAATAAGTAACGCAGACTTAATTATAGCCTTGATTTTGTTCTAGTGGTTCCCCTTCTTTATTATTCAATTGAATTTCGCTAAGCGGAATTGGCAACAGTTTATTGTCATCGGTAAATCCTGTAATCACTTTACCCGTCGGACCGGTGTCGCCGTTCAAAGGAATTCTATCTTCTAATTTCCCAGTTCGGACAAGGGTTAAACGCCTATTTTCCTCAGCAATTAACTCCCGGGCACGTTCATCCAGGATAAAATCAATATCTATGTCTGCCGCCGTCACTTCTCCTAAATTTGGATTTCCTTGATCTGCTCGTGCTTCCTTAAACGCCCTGTCGCGTAGTACGTTGATATCGTCTGCAGCACCTGGAAAGTCGCCTTGTCGGAAACGTGCTTCTGCCCTTAACAAATAGGTTTCACCTAAACGCATGATCGGCCAATCCTTAACTAGTGCATAACCAAAATCATCAGCGGGATCATATCCTCCCCATTTGGTTGGATATGCATACCAAACTTCTAAGCTATCGGTTCTAAATGGAATAACTTCATCTCCTGTTTCTATTGTAATATTTTGAACGCCAGCATCTTTTGCCACCCGATAGCCGTCAGCATCAATACCTATTTCGGCACTAAATTCTGGACGGTTATAGTTAGTGGTGCGGCGAATATTGTAGTTAGAATTCCGTATATCGCCTCCCAAACCTTGCCAAACGGTATATTTCATAAAGTTGCTAAGCCGCAAACGACCATTGCCACGACCGCCGAGTGAATCGGCATTTACCATGCCATCCCACTTATGATAGGCAGGTTGCCATACCCGACGATGTTGTGGATTGTCGATGGTACCACCCGCCATATCGCGATTATATTCCAATTCAAAAGTCCAGATGGCTTCCTTATTACCTTCGGAGCGACGCATGTTACCCTGACGGAACATGTCCCGGTAATAATCGCCTCCTTCTCCCAGATAGTCGCCGTATCGCGCTTCAATCAATGCATACTTCCCGCCATCAATAATAGCAGTTGCATGCTGTTCGGCTTTTGTGAAATAGCTGTCATCCCGCATTCCCATACGAAGAAAAGCTTCAGCCGCCAATTGCCTGGCCATATCCTTGTTGATGCGGCTCTCATAAACGGCTTCATCAACATTTGGAAGATTGGCAATAGCATAAGTCAGATCCTCTTCGATAAGCGCATCAACCTCTACAACGGGTTGGCGTGTATAATTAAACGTTGGCACCGTGATGGCTTCTACCAGAACGGGTACATCTCCCCAGAAGGTGACCAACATATTGTAAGCATAGGCACGAAAAAATTTCGCCTCAGCAATTGCCTGCACGTTGTCTTCTCCTGCCGCTGAAATGATTAAGTTGGCGTTGTTTATAAAGTCGTAGCACTTTTGCCACATATACTCCACACCATCGTTCTCCGGATTCAGATCGGCGTACTGGTAAAACGCGTTTTCTACACCTTGAGTGGCACCGGGCGAGGTTATATCCATGCCAATTTGCCAGATGGAGAGAAATCCCTGTTGTCCACTCCATCCCCAAAGTTCTGCAAAAGTGCGGTGTAAGCCCATTACCTGCGCCTCAATAGAAGCAGGGTCTGTCTGACCTGTTCTGTATTCTGAATATGGATCTTCGTCTAAAAAGCTATCGTTACAAGATGTCGCCACAAAGGCTAAGGCCATCAATATTGTATATAATTTCTTATTGTATTTCATGTGTCTTTAATTATTTCTTTTAAGATCATATGGAATAAAGACAAACTTATTCATCCTTGGGTTCGCTAATTGTGGATTCTAAGTTTAGACTCATTCCTACGTATATAATTTATCTTTTTAAGGAAATCATGATTATGTCATGACCCGTTAAAGTGTCAGGTTCAGTCCGAAAACAAAGCTACGCACCAATGGATAGTTTAATTCATAGTCGTCACTACCTCGCTGAACGTCTCTGGCTTCAGGGTCCCAGCCGATCCAATTCGTCCAGGTGTATAGATTACGGCCACTTGCGTAAACCTGTAAGCTACCAACCCCAATTTTACTTGTCGCACTTTCCGGAAGGGTGTAGCTCAGGGTCACATCTTTCAGACGTGTAAAACTGGCGTCGGAAGGAAATCCGTACCCATGACTGTTAGAATGGTTGCCCAGTGAGCGCCATTCATTGCTCCTGTTTTCGGGGGTCCAATAACCAATTTCAGCCGGGCTGCTTCGGCGACCTAGTTCGTCTGAGGCTGCACCAATTTGCGGATTATTTCTTTTCGCACCCTGCACTGTACTAATAAAGATATTCAGTGCGAAATTTTTGTAGGTAAAGGTATTTGTAATACCTCCTCTCCATTTCGGTGCAGTCTGCCCAAGAATCGTTCTATCCTTATCATCAATTTTGCCATCGTCATTAATGTCGGCTAATTTTAAATCCCCGGCCAAAGCTGCGTCGTCCCATCCTATGTGGGCTTCTGATTCGATTTCATCTTCCTGCCAGATCCCAGCTTTTGTATAATCATAAATTACGCCAACGGGCTGCCCTACAAACCAGCGATTACCCAGATCGTCCTGACCATCCCCGTACACCTCCAAAATTTCGTTTTTATTGCGGGAAAATACCATTGTAGTAGACCAGCTAAAATCTTTTTTAGCTATGTTGTTTGTATTGACTGTCAAATCAATCCCCGTGTTTTCCACCTCACCAATATTCGTCCATACGTCTGCGAAACCAGTTATACGTGGAAGTCGCTGTAACAGTAGCATATCGACAGTGCTGGTCTTATAAACATCTACACTACCACTGATCCGGTTTCCTAACACACCAAAATCAAGCCCTGTGTTAAATCCTGTGGTTTTTTCCCATTGTAAGTCATCGTTACCCATTCGGGATTTAACTTTCAGGGTAGTATTAGACCTGCCCCCCATGGCCAGCGAATTAGAACTCATCAATGAAAGTGTCTGATAAACCCCAATCGCTTCGTTGCCCGACAGCCCATAAGATACACGTAGTTTCAGATTGTTGATGGCATCCTGATTATTCATAAAGGATTCATTGTGTATATTCCAGGCTACAGCCGCAGAAGGGAACGTACCGTACTTGTTGTTTTCCCCAAAAACAGAGGCACCGTCACGGCGCATGGTAAAGGTGACCATATATCTACTATCGAAAGCATAATTTATACGTCCCATCTGTGAGATTGATCGGTATAAATCAGCATGGGAAGATACATTTTGCGTCGATGCCGACTCCAGATTTCCCCACTCAAGATCATCGTTTGGAAATACCTGCCCCGTGGCAACGGATTCCTGCCAATATTTACTCTTTACTGCATACAATCCTGTGAAATCCAAATGGTGCTTCCCAAACTCTTTTGCATAAGTCAGGATATTCTCAAGTGTATAGGACTGCGATTCACGATTGGTGATGCGCCCCCAACCGGTTTGATTGTAGGCCGATTTTCCTTCGTATTCATTGATACGACCAGGAACATAGGAATAGCCTCCGTTTAACTTGAATTTGAGTCCTGCAAGTGGCTCCCATATTTCTGCGAAATCTGCTTCTGCATAGCCGTTTAAGGATACATTAAACTGGCGTCTTTCAGGATCTAAAGTAGTTGGCAACAATGGATTCTCCCATAATTGCTCTGAATACATTGGATGCTGCGTAAGCGAACCATCTTCGTTATACATTTTAGCGTAGGGACTCATGGCTGCTGCCTCCAAAAGATTAGCGCGACCACCGTCTCTGTTATGCGACACAAAAAAAGCTGAGGTTCCGACAGACAAATATTTAGTTGCTTGAAAATCTGTATTGGCCCTGAAAGAATACCTTTTGTAATTGTAACCTAACAAGACGCCCTTTTGATCCAGGTAATTTGTTGATACAAAATATTTGGCGTTATCAGTTCCGCCAGAGATGCTCACGTTATGATTCTGGATAGTTCCTGTCTGCATGACGGCATCGAACCAATCAGTGGTCACTCCGTTTTGATAGTTGTCCCACTCATATTCATTTTTTACAGGACCGCCGTTATAAAGACTTGTGTTGGTAATGCGCGCATATTCCGCATAGCGCCTTAACAATTCGTCCGGTGCAGCAGGCTCTAAAATATGTGCCACCTCTTCCACACCACCATACCCACTATACCTTATGGTTGGTTTTCCCGATTTACCTCTTTTTGTTGTTATTAAGATAACCCCATTTGAACCATTTACCCCATAAATGGCAACGGCTGAAGGGTCTTTCAAAATCTCAACTGATGCAATATCATTGGGATTGATATCGTTGATAGACCCATCTGTTTTAGACAGTGGAATTCCGTCAACCACTACATAGGGTTCTGATGATGCGTTCATGGAGTTCTTTCCCCGGATTTGAATTGACGGAGCATCGCCCGGTATGGACGAGGCCTGTGAAACCGACACATTCGCTACAGCACCTTGAATAGCCTGCATAACGTTGGTGACGGGCAATTTCGACAAACGTTCTTCTGGAACAGATGCGACTGATCCCGTAATGTCAGACCGACGTTGAGTACCGTAACCAACTACCACAAGCTCATCGAGCTGCGTAATGTCCGGTATCAATGTCATATCGATCTTTGACTGGTTATTTACAGCTACTTCTTCCGAGAGATATCCGATATAGCTAAAAACCAAAGTAGCATCTGAAGGAACCGCAATAGTATACTCTCCTTCAATATCAGTGATTGTTCCGTTTGTAGTACCCTTAACTACAACATTAACTCCAGGTAAAACCTCACCTTCATCATCTTTAACGGTACCAGCAACTGTTGTGGACTGGCCATATCCATCAAATGCTAAAAAAATTAAAAGTAGTAAGCAACATAGGCTTCTCAAGTGCCGATGCAAGCTGTTGAAGGGCTTCATTTTTCGTTTCGTAAAGCTTCTTTGCATAAGTTTTATTGTTTAGGTTAAATTCTGTTGTGATAATTTTTGACAATTAAAAATTTGATAGTCTTAATAGCATTTTATAGAAAAAGCTATTTAAAAGGCTTGAATTTTCTTTGAAAAGAAATCCAGTACAACAATATTAATCTATTAAAGGAAGCATTTGGAGGGGATTTTTAAGCAAAAAGAGGGTGCATTTTAGTCTTTGGCAGAATAATTATCGTTTGCGGTTTCGATTTCGGGGACATTTGACATATTTGGGAATTGCCGTAGGAAAAGAAGTAGGTCAAGAGTGTGACAATCTCCCAATAAAGCTCCGCTCTCCGTTTTGGGGGATTGCCACATCAATTTTTTCGAAAAGAAAAAAAATTGCCTCGCAACGACGTGGTTACTCGGAGTATTTGCTGGAAGTTTAAGCATCATTAAACACCCCTCGCCCTAGGCATCCCTTTGGGAAAATCCCTTAAAAGGGGACCTTAGAGCAGAGATAATATTTAGTTGAACGTTTTCAAAAAATAAGATTTCTGTGCTCTTGAAAACCAAAACTTAAAAAATAAAGATGATGCATGGGTAAGCGCAAGCCCCTCCGAAATGAATTCGGAGCAGGCTCTTTAGGGGGTTGGGGGTGAAAAGGGGAGTTGATCGCTTTCAACCCCTAAATCCCCTAAAGGGGACTTTGGAGCAGTGGTATGGATGTAAAGAATAGCTCTTATTATGACGTGGTTATAAAAAGCGGACCCACTACCAAAATCAATCCTGGTCAAGCAGCTCTTGTTCTTTATGCTGTTTACTGTATTCTGATGGGGACATTTTGAAGATTTGCCGAAAGACTTTTCGGAAATATTTGATATCTTCAAGACCCACTGTAATGGCAACTTCAGATATCCTCATCTTACTTTCCCTTAGTAATTGTGCAGCACGTTTCAAACGGACATCCCGAATGAATTCGACGACAGACTGTCCGGTAATACCTTTCATTTTTCTATAATAAGCCGACTGACTCATCCCCATTTTCTTAACCAAAACCTGGACATTAAAATCGGGGTCTTCAATATTTTCCTCCACCGTTCTCATCGACAATTCCAATAAAGATCGGTCCTCATCAGGAATACAGATGTCTGTCGGTTGAAGCAAAATTTGCTTATGATAATAATCCCTCATTTTCTGCACATTTTGCAACATCGCAAATACCCTTGCCTGCAGCAATTTCGGGATAAAGGGTTTAACAATATAATCATCTGCGCCCAGTTCCAAACCTTCCAACTCCTGTACGACTGCTGCCCTTGCAGTGAGTAGAAAAATAGGAATATGCATGGTTTTTGAATCCGATTTTATTCTTTTACAGAACTCAAGACCGTTCATAGGTGTCATCATAATATCACTTAATATCAAATCCGGACTCACCTGATCAACCATTTCCCATCCCTCCTGACCGTTACGAGCCAGATACACGCGCATATCCAGTGAAAACAACTTGTTTAAATATTGAAGTACATCTTCATTATCCTCAATAATTAAAATTTTAAAGTCTTTTAAATCGATGTCTTCACTATGCATTGGTTGTGCCGGTATATTCGAAAGCGGCAAATTACCCTCGATGTAGGGAATGGTAAGCGCTGGCTGCGTGGATAAAATATCAGTTGATGGAAAATGATTTTTCCCAAAGGGTAACTTAACAGTGAATTCGGTGCCCTCACCTAATTGGCTGCTAACAGAAATATGGCCGGAATGCCTGCTTATAATTTCTTTGACTAATGAAAGCCCAATTCCTGTCCCTATTACTTGCATGGTTTCTGACTTTACCGCCTGGTAATAGAAATCAAATATCTTTTCCAGTTCATCAGCATCCATTCCGATACCACAATCTTTCACTTTGATGAGCAAATAATTTTGCAGTAATTCCTTGTCTTTAAAAATTGCTTCCTCTTCCGGATTTCCCTTCACTGATATCGAAACGCTGATTTCTTTTCCTTCCCCAGTGTATTTAAAGGCATTCGACAATAGATTGGTCAGTACAATTTCCAATTTATTTGGGTCGAAGTACATATTTGCATTCTCACATTCCGATGTAAGGGAATAATGGATCTTCTTTTCCTCAGCCTTATGATAAAATACCAGAAATAATTCATTTATAAAATTAATAATATTCTGATTGCTCACTTTCAGGGGTTGGATTTGCGACTCAGCTTTTCGGAAATCCATTAACTGGTTTACCAAATCCAGAAGCTTAAGCGTCTGCTTGTGCATCAGCATCACCTTTCCCCGCATGCCATTTAATTTTAGAGGTGCAGCAATAAGATCTTCTATGGGTCCTAAGATTAGCGTTAAGGGAGTTCGTAGTTCATGCGAAATGTTAGTAAAAAATTTTAGTTTTAACTCATTCAATTCCAGGTCTTTCTCATGTTGCACCTTTTCGATTAGCAGTTTATTCTTAAGCTCTTGTCTATTAACCGAAATTCTCCTTAAAAGCCATAATATAGCTATTACCATTATACAGTAAAGTGCATAAGCCCACCAGGTTTCCCACCATGGCGGCAATATTTCCACCTCAATCTTCGAAATATTCTCTGACCATTTTCCCTCTCCGTTTGTTGCTTTTACCATGAATGTATAGTTACCAGCATCCAAATTTGAAAAGCTTGCATTTCGTAGCCCTTTTTCAGGATAAATCCAGTTGTCCTGATACCCCTCTAATTTATAGGCAAAAAGATGCTTTTCGGGGTTTGTAAAATGCAGAGAAACAAAACCAAAGGAAAAATCATTCTCAGTTGCCTTTATAGTAATTTTATCTGTAAAGGAAATATTTCTTTTAAGCAGTATTCTTCCATTGAGTTCCTCATCAATCTCAACGGGATCATTATGAATCCTCAATTCGGTAATCAAAACTACCGGAGGATTTGGGTTTACTTTGATGTCTTTTGGATCAAAGTAATTAAGACCGTTTATTCCTCCGAAATACATAATGCCGTTTTCGTCTTTATAAGCGGCACCGACTTTGAAGGAATTGCTCTGCAGTCCATCGTCCACATTAAATTTTAAAAATTCTCTGGTTTTCGTATTAAATTTATACAAACCTGCCCCTCCAATCCATAAGTTACCCTCTTCGTCTTCCAGAATGCTTTCTACATCTACTTCAGGAAGCCATTTACTGTAGCGGATCATTAGTTCTTTGCCTATCGAATCCTTTGTGAGCTTATGTAAGCCTGCCCCTATTGTACCTATCCAAAAATCACCGGTACTACTTTTTAATATTGGCCACACATAATTTATCCCAAGACTTGCTGTATCATTTGCTTCATTCTTGTACTGCTTTAGTAATAAAAGAGTATCTTTTTCTATTTGTAGCTTCAACAGACCGGCGTTTTGGGTACCCGCCCATAAAGTAGAGCTTAGGGTATCATAATATAGGGAATTGAAATTTGAAGTTGGAACTTGGCCTTTACTGTGGTTATAAACTTCAAGTAAATGTCCATCAGGAGTATATTTCCTTAAGCCTACTTCCGAAGTAGCTATCCATATATAGCCAAAATTATCTTGAGCAAAAGCTGTAACCGAATTGCTAACTTTCACATCCTGACTGCTGGTCAGATCATAATGTTTAATCTCATCCACTTTAGCGTTTCTGTTGAGAATATAGAAACCATTATTCCAGGTACCTATCCAAAACTTTCTTGATTTATCCTTGAAAATGGCATTTACATCTATGCCTGTAATATCACCACCTCCTTTTTGGCTCAGGTAATTTGTGGCTTGATGCGTTGAGAGATTATATTTGGAAAAACCATTTCGTGTACCTATCCATAACAGATTCTTGTCCTTTTCCTTGTAAATGGTGTTTATATAATTATTGGGAATTGAAGCCGGGTTGTGAGACTCTCTTTTTATATGTCCAAACTGTTTGGCTAATAGATCGACTTTATTAATACCGCCTGCAGACGCAGCTATCCATATCGTTTTAAATTTATCTTCATAAATATCATGAATACGGCTGGAACTTATGCTGATGGGATTTCCATCTACGGGCTGAAAAATTGTTAGATTGGCTTTTTCAAAAGGAATTTTAGCGTGCTCCACCGACGCTGATTGATGTTGCTTCTCGAATACATAAAGACCGAAGGATGTCCCAACCCATAATCTGCCAAAAGAATCTAGTAGCAATGCCGTTAGGTCTCTAAATGAATAGGAATTATGAATACTATGAAATTCCATGGTTTCCGGATCGGCTAAAAAATAAGACGCTGCATAAAAAACTTTATCATCAGCTCCCATCCATAGATTTCCAAGTGAATCGAAATGAAGCACCTCAACGTTATCCAAAGAAAAATTGGCCTCTATCAAATAGTCGGAATGATTGTCTGATGTGACATTTGCTAGTTTTGCTTGAAAAAGACCGTGATTGGTGCCAATCCATATTTTACCTTCTTTATCGGCCTTAACAGCGTTTACTTGAAAGTTTGATTTACTTATTTCGGAGAAAAAATGTCTTATAGAAATGAAATTTCCCGCCGAATCCTTTTGAAGTGTAAAAAGGCCGTGGGAAAAAGTCCCTATCCAAATTTGGCCCAATTCATCGGTAGCAATAGCAGAAATAGAAGCTTGTGACAAAGCTTTTGCTTGAGATTGGTAAGTTTCGGGGAATGATGTAGCGTTAATGGGATAAAATTGATCTTTCATCCGATCATAATAATTAACTCCGCCATTTTCGGTTCCCACATATAATTCTCCCGCGTCATTGACGTGCAAAGTTCTAATTCGGTTGACGGACAGACTTTGTGGCGGGTGTTCAAAATCAAACGAATAATTTTTCAAGCTGGCACCGTCAAACCTATCCATCCCTTTATTTGTCCCAAACCAAACGAATCCCTGTTTATCAGAAATTACTGCCATCGCATCGCTGTGCGAAAGACCTTCATTTACGGTGATGTGGTCAAACCGAAGATCTAATTTTCCTGATTGGCTGAAAGCAGCGCGCGTGGAAAATAGTGCTACCAGTAGAATTGTTTTTATTAAAAGAAATAATTTTAGCCGTCCCATTTCGAATCTCCTAAGAAAAATTACCAATTCTTGAAATTACGAAAAAAGCATTCTAAAAAAACAAAAGGAGCTGTGATTTTAATAATTCAGGATAGATGAGCCAAGAATGATACGCCGGAATTTCTTACCAAAGCGGCGGCTTCTTATCGGCCTGACGGTTTGAATGTATTTTTTAGAATTGGCTACCCCTGTGTGAAATCAATCATGAAGCTCTGTGCGACACAGAGCTTGGACCTTACAACCACTTTTTCATGAATGAATTAAATTGTTTCGGATGCATAATATTCAGAGCGGGGAATGCCAATTGTTTGACACATTAAAGTGTCCATCAAAGGTTACAAGTGCATCGGCAGAGGCCGAAATGGCTACATCAGCGAATTTGTTATCATCTGGATCTTCCTGGATGATCCCCCAAACGGTAAAAAGGCTCCGTGAAGATCACGTTTGTTGCGGTACACAAGATGTCAAGCACTAGATTGGCGGTAGTCTCGGAATAGAAGTCTGTCAGTTGCTCGGCATACTCCGTCAATATTTCAGTACTAACTATCCATTCAAAGGACTTTTTCTCAAAGGCCTCATAAATGACAAACTCAGGATTTTTCCTGTTTATTGTGGTTATTAGAACGTTGGTGTCGATGACGAGTTTTGGTTGGGACAGATCCATACGACTTATTTACGGAGTTTGTCGTAATCTGTGTCGGTAATTTTCTTTTTATTGACCACGTCGTCGACTTCTTCTTTTAATTTGTGCGAATAATGCCGAGCCAGCAAATCCCGTATTTCCACAGACTCCTCATAACTCATGTTCCGATTGAACATGCGCAGCAGGCTTATTTGAACATCGTTCAATCCCTTCGTGTTTTTATCAAATGTCGCCATATATCCTTGTTTTTTGTCTGTATAACAAAAATAACCCATCGACACTACTTTTCAAAACATATCCTACGTTGCAAAGAATGAGTGGGAACCTATCGGTCTGACAGCTGAAATGCAATTTTTTGGCGGCAGTTATTTTGCAGAAGTTATGGGAAGTATAGAACTGCTTCCCTTCTAAATTTCTCGTAGAACACTTTGAGGGATTGTTTGCAAAAAAGCAGACTACAGGTTACTTGTTAAGAAACTCCTTCGTTAAAATGATCTCTTTCACACAAACTCCTTTGAGAAAGTGCTAAGTTAACATAAACTTTTTTGATAAAGTGTAATAGTTAGGGGGCTGTAAAAGGTCTTACGCCAGGAGCGTATTCTTAGCAGCAGTGCAGAAGTCGGTTTGACCGGGTTTGCTCTAAAATTGATTTGGTGAAGGAAAGAATAGAAAAATTTATTTAAAGCAACTTAATCGCAGGGAAATACTGGAAATGCTTTCTGTTCAAGGTAAATACAGGAAGTTCATAATACAAAGCCGTAGCCGCAATAAGGGTGTCCGGTATTCCCGGTTTGTGGCTTAAATTATATTCCCGGAAAAGCGTTAAAAACAGATTAGTTATTTCTACTGTAATGGGAAGATGGGTGTATTTGTCGAGTTGTTTGGCAATAGTCGCCATATCTTCCTTGTTTCTGGCACCAGCTAAAAATTCGGCAACGGATATGCTGCTTATATAAAAGATATTGTAATCCATTGCAAGAATCTGTTCCTTTATCAGGTTGTTTCCACGGTAAAGTTCGATAAGAACGTTCGTGTCAAAGATTACCATGACGAAGGCCAGGTTTTAGTTCGGATTTCTTCTATTGAGGGAAAACTGGGGTCTTTACCAAATGTTTCCAACAACTCGTTAGCAGACACTACCTTTCCCTCTGGGGGAACAGGTTTTCTGTTTTTTGAAGCCTCTTTCTTTTGTATCACGCTAATCCCTAATTTATTGGCCAAAGCCAATATTTTAGCCATCTTACCACTGTTATCAGATTTTAATATCAATTCCATAACATTTCCTTTTATACAAAAATATAAAACATTCTTCTGATTACCATTATTTCGCCACGTTCATTTGCTCTTCTCAGAATCCTCTGAAAAAGAGAAACTCTGAGGAGGAAGCAATATTATCAAATTGGCAGATGGTCGGTGTGCCACGCAACCATGGAGAACTCGGCTTTAGTTGTTGTTTGAGGGGGCTCTCCGCCGTGATTGGGATTTATCGGTCTGACGGCTAGCATGTTTTTTTTTGGCATTATCGGTAATTTGTTTTGCAGGACTCTTTGGGGGGAAATGTAGACGCCGTCTGACCGTTTATTCGGGCGCCTGACCGTTTGGGATTTAATCCAGGTTTACAATTGGCCAATCTTCGCTATCCCATTTTATCTCCCTGATCACCAGTTCGGATTTCCCCTCATTGGCAGTACTATATCCATGGAAAACAAGGTAGTCTTTTCCATCAAAGGTATAAGCAGCATTATGACCGACACCAAAATAATCTTCATTTCCTTTCACTACTAATGTCCCCCCTCCTTCGTCCATTCTTGCGCCAGCTTTGTCTAGATAAGGACCTGTAATATCTTTGGACCTGCCCACCATGACTTTATAGGTGCTTTTTGGTCCACGGCAGCAAACATCAAAGGAGACGAAAAGATAATAATAACCGTTTTTCTTAAAGATAAAAGGTGCTTCTACTGCTCCTTCACCCGCTTTGTCATCAGGGGTTTTAAAACTTCTTGCTCTTTTGGAGATGGTATGCCATTCCTGAGGTTCTGCTATCGCTTTAAGGTTTTCATCCAACTTCATCAATTTCATCCCACTCCAAAAGGAACCGAAGGTTAGCCAGGGAACATTGTTTTCATCTACAACCAGATTAGGATCTATTGCATTCCACAGGTCTCTGCCCGGAATAGACTGAATAACTTTTCCATGATCTATCCATTTATAATCAGGATCTCGCGGGTCCAACGTTTTATTTGTAGCCAAACCAATGCATGAGGTGTTTTTTCCAAAGGCTGAAACTGAGTAGTAAAGGTAATATTGCCCATTATGAAAAGATATATCCGGGGCCCAAATATGTCCCTTAAAAGTAGGAATAGCTTCAACCGCCCAGGCAGGAGGTGCATCAAATACAGGATCTTCCTTTTTCCAGTTTTTCATATCTGGCGACGAAAATACTGAGATGCCTCTGCCTGTACAAAAGAGATAGTAGGTATCATTTTGCTTGATCATTACCGGATCATGCACTCTTATGTTCTGTGCACAGGCATTTAAACCAGAGGAAACAAAGAGAGCTATCAGTAGGCATTTGAAGATGTTCATGTCAAAAGTGGTTTTATAAGATGGTTTGTTGTTG
>CAMPJM010000044.1 GCA_946886805.1 uncultured Flammeovirgaceae bacterium
AAATAGTTATTATTTGATAAATATGTGCTAAAATTGTAGAAACAACATTCACAATTATGAAACCTTTATATTTTCAATTATCCAGAGGATCGGGTGCATCTGTTCGGGTTCTGTATGAGGAACAAGACCATTTTTATGATAGCCTTCACTTTCACCCAGAAATCCAGATAATGAAGATTATTGAAAGCACTGGCACCCGTTTTATAGGGGATAGTATAGGCAATTTTAAACCAGGGGACATATTACTTTTAGGATCTAACCTACCACATGTATTTCGAAATGAAAAAAAGTATTATGAGGGAAATTCAAATCTGCAAGCTAAGAATATCTCGGTTTTTTTCGATGAAAGCCTATTAGGAGATAGATTTTCATCTCTCCCGGAATTTCATTTTATACAAAAGTTACTACAAAACAGCATAAGAGGCCTCAGTGTAAGAGGCAAAACAAATAAAAAGTTAAGTGATCTTTTGCAGGAAATCCTATCGCTACAAGGGTTCGATCGGTTAATGCATATATTATCCATTCTAAACATCCTTTCCCGATCCAATGAATTGGACGCTCTTTCTTCTGTAGGTTTTTACGGTCCTCAAAAGTACACAGATAGCCAAAGAATAAATGACGTTTTCACTTACATAATGGAAAATTTCTCAGAGGAAATTAAGTTGCAAGAAGCAGCCGATATAGCGAATATGAGTGTGAATGCGTTCTGCAGGTATTTTAAAACGCACACACATAAAACTTTTTCAAAATTTCTAAACGAAATTAGAATAGGCCACGCCTGCCAACTTTTGATAAAAGATAAATGGAATATTAGAGAAACAGCATATGAATGTGGTTACGATAACATTTCCTATTTTAATAGACAATTTAAAGAAATAACTAATTATACCCCGAAAGGTTATGCAAAAATGCAACAAGATAAATTTTCGTAATTACCTGTAAAAAATCTTACTGAGAAATTTTCACGGTTTCAATAGATCTTTCGGAACTAATTTTATGATGACAAATCACCTTTCATTTAATGACAACTAACTTTGTTGTCACTCTCAGCAAAATAAAGACTTATTAATTGGTACAGCTTAGGATCATATACTTTCAATTCGGCCCTCGTATTAATGTGGTTGTGTACTCCATCTGATGGAGTAACTTCTTTATTTACATTATACCAACATTGTACTCCTTCAGCAAAATACTCTTGGTAGTTTGATGCAGCATATGTATTGGCCCATAACTGCCTTTCCATGGCTTCATCATAAATCTCTGACAACTTTCCATCAAAGTCAGTGTCAATATACTGAATTCCCAAAGTGTGAATTGTGTGGGCAAATTCATGAACCAGAATATCCTCTCCATGATAAGGATCCTGCCCATAACAAAGTAAATTTTCTTCTGCACAGCTTACTGCCGGCCGAAGTTTTGTAGCACCCAGACCCCTTGCACGAATGTCCCAATTCGTTCCTGGAAAAGCCTTGTTCAAATCTTTGTGCTCCGGAATATCAGTAGTCTGTTCATCCTTAGCCATTACCGCTACCCTTACCTTATTACTTTCCAGTTTAGTTTTTACATCTCTCCTTTTTTCCAACATTTGAAGAACAATTGCCCTTGCCTGGATCAAGGCTGAAGCCGGAACATTTTCTGAGCTTATTACAGGAATCCCATTTGCATCTATATATTTTTTATAGAATGGATGGAAATTATAGGAAGAGGGTATTTCACCTACTTCAGTAGAATCCTGTTGCCTGTTGGAACCAACCCCAAAACTGAAATTTTCATTTTCTGCTAATAAAAACAGGTAGGAAGGAACTAAAACAAACATAAACAACAAACAAAAAAACTTTAACCAGGGGCCTTTAATTAAATTACTCATAAACTATGGGCAAGAATGAATGAGACTAAATAGGACTATTTAGCAAGGGCTCATAATCTTAATAGAGCTCCAATTCATAAATACCAGAAAATGCCTTTTCACTTTTGTGGGTAAAAACTATTCGTATTTTCGAAGTTTGTACTGCATCAAAGGAAACCTGGTTGAGGTTACTTACTGGTACTTCCGGAATCTTTTCTTGGTTAGAAGCCTCTATCCACTTGTTTCCATCCCAGTATTTAATAACGTAGTCTGCAGGGGGCTGAACTCCCCCCCTATCATCAAATATGAATAAGTTAGCTTTACTTACCTGCTTAATTTCGCCAAAATCGAACTGCACCCAATCCGTTTCATTGGGAGATTCATACCCTGTCCAGCGATTAGTTGGATTATCTAATCCATCATTTATCCCTTGAACATTATCAAATCTGGAGGTGTATGAGCAAGAAAAAGTAGCATTCGATTTGTAAGCCAGATTGGAAATTTTGCCCTCTCCTGGTTGTATGGGAAAATCTGCTTTTCCCCAGGCTTCAAGTTCCGAAACGCCCACCGCATTTCCTTTTTTTGGTTTTAAAACTACCCTGAGCTTCGAGGTTTTTATTTCCTTGAAATTTATGGTATTTGCTTTTCCGGCTTCCGGCATTTTAGGGTTTCGTTCCTGAGAACGGACCTTTTTCCAGGATTTTCCATTCCAATACTCCAACTTATAAGAAACCGGAGTATGAATGGCGGAATCATCACTGTACAAATAAATTTTGACGGCTTGAATAGGTCTTTCAATACCAAAATCAACTCCAACATATTCCGTATTATTATCTGAATGTAATGAACTCCACCTATTAGCTGGATGAGTATAATACCAATGCTGTCCATCAGAAATTTTCAAATAAGAGTTTTCACCAATTCCGGAAAAGGAGGAGATAGCCCTCGGAAAATAGTGATCCTTTTCATTATTAACCGCATAATTCACCAACCTTTCCGGGCTTTTCTGAGGTTTGGCGGTAATGTGTGCAACAATACGTTTAATTACCGGAGATGAGGCTATTATTTCACCATCAGCTATCACAAGCAGGCCTTTGCCTCTATTGTAACGGCTCCCGTCTCTATCCCAAATAACAGATAACCGGCGACCATGGTAATTCACATCATCTAATGCAAAATAATCCCAGTCATCCGGAATCAGCGGATCAACTTCTACAGAATCTCCTGCCATTGGTTCCAGCCCGATCAATCCTGTGATAACGAGATCGATGTAAGAGGAATGGAAGTAATGCTCACTATGATTAGGTACATCATGCCCTGACCAGGAACCTGTTACAGGATGATTAGCTTCTGCAATATAAGGTTTCCCGTCTTTTCGATGGGTACGAGCATAGATTTGTAATTGCTTTACATAATCCTCTTTTGAAACATAATCCTGATCATAGTATTTTATCAGGTTCGCCATGGCTTTTAATGTTTGCGAAGTGGCAAAAGGCCAGGCATTTCCGCTCCACTGGCAGCAGCGCTCTGCAATTCTAAAAAGAGGATCCTGTTGTTCAACAGTGGTAGGACCATAGGGAGCAAAGAAATAATCAGGATCCATAAGAAATTGCCAGGCCGATTCAAATCCAGGGTCGGGCATATTGAAATACCAGGGTACAAATCCAATTGCCTCCCTCCCATGAGGACTGCCTGCAAATTTACCTGTTTCATAGGTCAAGGTATTGGCTTTGATTCCTCCTTCTTCATCATTTTTAAACCTGTGGAAAAAGAAACTACGGTTGGGATCCCAGTTTTTCTTCTGGAAGTTGGTTTTGATCGTATCCGCCTTTTTCTGATAGTACTCAGCAGTAGCAGCATCATTCGTGAGGAGAGCAATATTTTTAATTGCCAGGGCATCAGCCCACATATAACTATTTAAGGTAGGTCTATATCCCGGCGCACCGGCGAACCAATCTTTCGTTTGCCGGCTGTTAATATTTGTTTCCATGCCATCGTGCATACCATCCCAGGCGAACATGCCTTCGGAAGCTACGTAGCGCTCCTTTTCCCATCCTTTGTAATTTTCTATAAGGTCTTCCTTCATGTCTGTCACAAAGTCTGTATTCCGGTAAGTCTTATAAATTTGCCAGACTGCATCTCCTGTCCAGTTGGTATAATTCCGTGGCTGAGCCCCTGGCGTCCTGAACCAATATCTGGAATAATCCTCCGCATATTTTTTATTTCTGAACCAACGGTATTCATAGAGCTGATGCCCGGCAGGACAACTGATTGCGCCATAAGTACCCGACCACCAGGGTCTGTCGGTGAATTCCGTAGAAACGTAGCCTGTTTCCGGGGAACCGTACACCATTTTACCGCTCATCATCTCCCAGCGGTAGTAGTAAGTCAAGTCAATGTCCCGATCTGGTGTTTCCAGGAAAGGAATATTTTCTTTGTACCAGTCCCAATCCTTATTAGTCCAGAAAGAAAACCTGTCCAGCATTGCCTGTTTATCCAGGACCTGACCGTTTACTTCCGGCAATAAAAGGATCATTGCCGATAAAAAAAACAGCCTGTAAAACCATTTGTAATAAAGCATTAGAATATATTTTAATTTTCCTTTTTAAGAACTATAAAATGATCCTGAAAAAAGCAATCCGGCACAAGATGAAGAGACCCTTTAATGTATATCTCTGTTTTTAAAGACCCACATCCCTCTTAACGAGTTTACAACCATAAGAACCTCCTGCTATATTTCCAGGGTGTGCCTGAAACCGAACTGTGATGCTTTCCTTCCCTTTTGTCAGTTCTTGAGGAATCGGATATACATGAACTACAAATTCCCTGGGTTTCTCACCTTTGAGGTGTTCTGTAGCAATTTTCACCCCATCCACTAAAATATCAAATTTACGATTTCCTCCGTCACTCCCGTAATAGGTACTATGAAGTTCTAATGGTGCAAGAGGATCACATTTCATTTCAAAAGAAAACCATCCGCCATTCGGGGCATCTCTAAATTTTTTACCACCAAACTCGCCAACTCCCGAGTTGTCGCCTTTCAGGTTATGGTCACGCTCAGGCTGCATCTCTCCAAGCCGCATCACATCTACCGTTCGCCTCTCAATGTCTGCCAGTTCTTTCACTTCTGCTTCATAGGCTGCTTTCTTTTCTTTCCATTCTTCTTCAGAAAAGAGATCCCAATAAACTACATGCTTTTGGTCGTACATCTCATAGAATGGAATCAATTGTAAGTCCTTAGGCTTTCCTATTTTGGCTGTTTGAAATAAGAGAGGCTTACCTTCCACAGACTTTACCCAATCGTTCACAGGCTTATCGTTCGCTACCAGTACAGGTAATTCTAATGGCCTTAGCTCTTTCTCTCCTAACTCTCCCGACAATAATACAGGTCCATATAAAATGGCCAACTTATTTTGCGCACCCGGTAAAGCTTCCGTATAAAGGTTCATGGGCATAAACACCTCAATTTCATCACCTTCCTTCCACTTTCTTTCAATGGTTAAATAGCTTCCCGGTGTAGCTTTATGTTGAACTGTAACTTCGTTAATTTTTATTTCCATTCCCTTAGTAGCCCAGGCAGGATAACGAATATGGATGGGAAATTTTACAGATTTTCTTCCGCTTATGGTAATCAGCGTTTTTTCCTCTTCAGGATATTTAGTTTCTTGTCTAATTGTTACGCCCTTAGATTTCCACTTTAGTTCAGAAGGTATAAAAAGATTTACATACAGGCTCTCGTCATCTCCTTTGTAATAGATGCTTTCTCCATATTTCACATGGTTTTCGATACCTGTTCCTACACAGCACCAGAAAGATTCGAAGGGTGTGCTGAATTTCTTTTCCCTGCCAGATTCCAGGGCTACATAATAACAGAACATGCCCGTTTCAGGATGCTGAGAAGCAAGAATATGGTTATATAAGGCACGTTCGTAGTAATCAATATATTCAACCGAAGGATTCCAACTAAACAAATAATCGGTCAATTTAAGCATGTTGTAGGTATTACACGTTTCAGAAGTATTGGTACTCAGCTGGCTGGCCAGTTGGTCCCGTTGAGAAAAATACTCAAAATTACTGTTTCCCCCATTTACATATGAATGATGTTTTACAACGGCATTCCAGAAAAAATCTGCCACTGTATGATCGCGTTTGCTTCCTGTAAATTCATAAAGCCGGGCACTACCAAGAATTTTAGGAATTTGTGTATTGGCATGGAGCCCTCCCAGTTGATCTATCTGCTCAGCTAAGGGATCAATTATCTTTTTATGCTCAAAGCGGTAAGCCAGTTCCAGATACCGCTTATCTCCTGTTATTGCATAAACCTCTGCCAAAGATTCATTCATTCCACCAAACTCTGCTTCCAGCATTTCCTGGAATTTAACCTCAGGCAGGTCTTTAAATTTATGGTAGGCCCAATCAGATAATTTCACTACCACTTCTTTAGCTAGCTTATTATCGCAATATAAATAAGCATCCAATAGTCCGTCCCATACCTTGTGGATCATGTACCAAGGTACCCATCCACCATTTAAATCAAATCCACCAGAGTGAATATTACCGGCCGCCACCTGATTAAAAATCTCATCTTCATTAGGAATACCTCCAACATAGCCTGTCTTACGGGCCTCCTGGCATTCCGCCAGTTCCCTTACCACATAATTGACCTTCTCAAGAAAACGTTCATCTCCTGAGGCGGCATACATTATTGCACAGGCAGAAAGGTAATGCCCAAGCATATGAGAGGAAGTAGCCTCCCATCCTCCATAAAGGGGTGCTTTTGGTTCCAATCCAGCGTTCTTTCTCCAACGGTGGAGGAGCCTGTCCGCATCCAGTTCCAAAAGGTATTCTGCATTCACCTCCATGGCCTGCTTAAAAGGACTTCCGTCAAGCAGCCTTACATTCCGTAAATCAAAGGGTGTAGCTTTAAAATCTATAGCTGGCCTGACCTTATATTTGCCCAAATCCTGACCATAAACATTTGTGTTCAGCAATACACAAAGAAGCACCAGCAACAATCGGTAATTCATATTTATACTTTTTATATAATATGTTATTAACAAAAATACAAAGCCACCTTTAATTATTTTCACTTATTTAACCTAATACTGGTACAATTTTCCCATTTAAAAATTAGAGATTTAAGGCAATTATTTCCTTACCTCAAGGATAAAATATTAAAAGAATCATTCCCTTAAATCCGCAGATGACTAATAAAAAAGTCTCTATAGTAATTAGAGGAAAGCTTTTCTGGCTGGATTCCCTCACTATTTAAGTTTTGCAAAACATTTAAAACAAGCTCATATTGTATTATAATTAGATAATATAGTTGCGGGACATGTTCAGCAATAGTACTAATTTGAATAATGACATAAAGTATAATAAATATGAAGAAAATATTAACTCTACTTTGTCAATTCATTTGATTTAAATGACAAAAGGAGAGAGTTTTTTCTGACTAAATATGTAAATAACAATGGTGTTTTAATCCAATTATTATGGGATGATAATTCCAGAAGCTTTATCTATAATGATTCTAATGCTGAATATCAGGAAAATGACCTTGTTATACTTCGTCATGCCGATATTTTGTTATTCAGAGCTGAAGCCTTAAATGAAATAAACGGACCCAATCAGGAAGCAATTGATTTGGTAAACAGGATAAGGGAACGTGCCAAAGTCCCCTTACTTGAGTTAAATGACTTTACGAAAGAAAGCTTAAGAGATCATTTTTTAAACGAAAGAAAGCTGGAGTTTTATTCAGAGTCATTAAGAAGGGAAGATTTAATAAGACATGGAAAGTTTATTGAACAAGCCAAAACACAAAGGAAAAATGCAATGCCTCATCATATATTGCATCCTATTCCCCAGCTTGAAATGGATGTAAATCCAAACCTTGAGCAAAATGAAGGTTATGAGGTTATTTTCTTTTTCCTTTTATTTAAAAATTGATTATTCACGTGTAAAAAATCAGTATGAAAAATTTACATACCTGGTATTTCCTTTGTTTTAAATATGTAATATGCTTTTGCTCTTTTACATTGTTATTTATGAATTCAATTTATTCTCAAACCCAAAAAGAGGATAAGCTCAATGTATTGTTTATAGCTGTTGACGACATGAATGATTGGATAACACCCTTAGGCGGAATACAAGGAGTAAAAACTCCGAACCTTGAGCGGCTAGCAAAGATGTCAATGACTTTTACAAATGCACATTGTGCATCTCCGGCATGTGCACCTTCCAGGATATCGGTGATGACAGGTGTACATCCTGCTAAGTCAGGAATAATGCGTAATGTATGGTATGATGGGCCAGAGTGGCGGAAGCAGCCTGCATTAAAAGATGTTGTTACTATTGAACAATTTTTTAAAAAGCAAGGATATGAAACAAAAGCGGGAGGCAAGATCTATCACTCACTTGCTCCACCATGGATGATTTCTAATCAGGCAGAACCCGCAAGCTGGGATTTTTACTTTCCAAGTGTACATGTCCCCATACCTTATCAGGTTAGAGCGCCTGATTCTGTAATTTTCTCCATAGATACTGTTGAGAAACGCTTTCATCAATACTTTACATGGGGACCTCTTTCTCAAAAGGATGAAAAGATGGCTGACTATCAAATCGTTGATTGGGCCAAATATGAATTAAGCCAGGATCGTGAAAAGCCGCTCTTCCTGGCTGTCGGCCTTTTTCGTCCCCATATGCCTTGGGAAGTACCACAAAAATATTTTGACATGTACCCCATCGATTCTATACCTGACTTAGAAATCAAAGAAAATGATTTGGAAGACGCTTTTGATCATGGAAGAAGACATTGGCATAAATTTGTATTAGATCATAAGCAATGGAAAAAGGTTTTACAAGCTTATATGGCTTCCATAACTTTTGCAGATGCTCAACTCGGACGTTTACTTGATGCATTGGAGGATTCTAAAATTAAAGACAATACAGCCATAGTTTTATGGGCGGATCATGGGATGCACATGGGTGAAAAGGAAAATTGGGAAAAGTTTACTTTGTGGGAAGAGTCAACAAAAGTTCCACTTTTTATAATGGCACCAGGGATTACACAGGGAGGATCTAAATCCAATATTCCTGTAAGTTTAGTTGATGTTTATCCAACTTTGGCAGAACTTATTGGACAAACAGCTCCTCAACATTGCGATGGTGAAAGTTTGGTTCCAATCCTTAAAAATCAAAGTACTTCTCATAAACCAGTGGTTACAGCTTATGAATTCAAGCAAGGGCCTGCATATTCTGTTCGTACTCAAAGATACAGATACATTTATTATCCTTCAAATGGCCTGGAAGAATTGTATGACCATGAAAATGATCATAATGAATTTATAAATATTGCATACCAGCCGAAAAATCAAAATATCGTGGCGAATCATAGAAAACACGTGAAAGAAACGGTCCCTGATTTGAAATGGAATAATAAATTGCCAGTGGGATATAAATTAAACAAAGATAACACAATTAGCCAAATTGGTTTTAAAACTTTAAATAGATAGGCCCAAATTGAATAATGACCTCAAATCCGCAGGTTCAAAAAAACAATCCACGGAGATTACAGAGAATAAAGGAGTTACACAGAGATTTTAAAATATTAATTTCACTTTTATCTCCGTGTTTCTCTGTTCTTAACTCCGTGCTTCTCTGTGGTTTAAAAAAGCATCTGCGGGTTTAAGGAATGAGATAAAGTATAATAATTATGAAAAAAATATTAATAACTGCATGCTCAATAATTTTTATTGGTTGCCAAATGGAGGAAAGGGGGATAGGATCAGAAGAAATTTCAGAAACCACTCTTACCACTCTTACAATTAAAGATTATGTATTGGCTGCTCAAAAGTATGGGGTGCAGATACATAAAAGAGACTCTACAATTAAATACTCTTCTGTGGAAGATTCCCTAAAAATGCTGTCCCAACCTATACCTTGGAAGAGCAAGGAGCAACTGGAAATATATATGAAAGAAGTAAAGGAAAATAATGATAAAGTCGAAAAGATCCGGCCTTTAAGACAAAAATATTTTGAAGAAATGAAAGCCGCTGAAATTGGGGAAAGAAACAACATTACAAAAAGATATGAAAAGGAGCATCCTGAATTATTTGAGTAATTCAGCAAAAAGAAATGGTTATAGGTTAAAGACTATAGCCTAATTCTTTAATCTTTCATATATAAAACATACACCTTCAATATTTTCACAAAATTTAGCTCAATCATGAAAAAGTTAACATTTATTGCACTCTCGGCATTTATTTTAAGTTGCCAGGAAGAAAAAGTACAAGAAGAAGTTCAACAAACACCACTTACCATGAAAGATCTTTTGGAAACAGCTCAAAAGTACGATGTGAAGGTATATAAAAGAGATACTTCCTTCAAATATGCTTCAATAGAAGATTCATTGGAAGCATTATCCCAGCCATTACCCCATTTCGAGAATATGGAACAACTTGAAGCATTTATGCAACATGCTAAGGATAATGAAGTAACTGAAGCGCATGAAAAGGATTACGCCATTTTTAAGAAATTTGGCGAAGAAACAGAAAAGGCTAAAACTTATGAAGAAAGAAATAAAATTATAGAAAAATATAAAGAAAAATATCCGGAAATATTTGAAAATGATCTTTAATAAACTTATAACAACAACTATAAAACGAGGTTTAACGTTTTAACTTCAAAACCTCGTTTATTTACTGCGTTACTCGGTAATCCCTTTCCAGTTGTCTGTCCTAAAAGGGGAAGCGGGAAGCCCTTCCTTATTATAAAGAGTTGCTTCCGGATTACTTTCCCAAGCGTAGCGTACTGCTACAGGATTGGAAACATTTGGACGTGAAACAATAACCTGATCATCAACAATACGGGCATCAGCCCAATAAAACTTTTTATCTGCTCCGGCAATAGCAAAGCCTTTTAACTGCTCACTATTCTTAATATGCAATCCGCTACCTGTGTTAGAAAAGGTCAGGTATATTTCATTCTCCTTAACTTCCATAGCTTTATATATGGGGCCGGAGTGAACAATATCTTTATTGTAGCTTATTTTTAATGCTGCAAGCGCCAATCGTTTTCCTACATCCTTTTTATTCCTGGGGTGGATATCGTCGGCCTCCCCAATGTCTATGGTTACTGCCATACCCGTGTTGGGGTATTGAAGCGCCATCAGTTGCGCTTCTCTTAACTCGGCCCATGCATCGTCCGAAGGTTGTTCTTTCCGCTCCATATAATTAGCCAGTTGCACAAAAATAAAAGGAAAATAACCTTGCTTCCACCTCACCCGCCAATCCTGAATAAGGGCGGGAAAGAGATTCTGGTATTGGAAAGCTTTACCTGCATTATTCTCTCCCTGGTACCAAATAGCTCCCTTTATACTGTATGGAATCAAAGGAGCGACCATTGCATTAAATAAATAGGATGGTTCAAATTCTAATATGGGAAGGGCAGGCTCCAGAGATGCATTGAAAAGCCATTCGCCGGAAAGTGGAATAGTTGTTGTACTTCCTTCGGAAATGAGATTTAGTTTAAACTCTTCAGGCTGACCAACAAAGCCTCCGCCGCCACCTGTATCTAACACCCTAACGGCAATAATATTTTTACCTGTCTTGACAAACCTTCCTGGTATTTTGTAAGTGCGCCTGCTTCGGAATTCATTTGTTTTGCCGACTATCTCTCCATTGAACCAGGTAATATCCTGATCGTCAATTTCTGCCAAATTTAGCATCAAATCTTTCCCTTTCCACTTTCCAGGAACTTCAATGGTTTTCCTGAACCAAACGAAGCCATCGTGATCCGGAAGACCGTACTGCTCCCAAATTCCCGGAATTGCCATTTTATTCCATCTACCTTCATCGTAGTCAACATTTTGAATTCCCTTATTCAACCCATCATTGGCA
Source organism: uncultured Flammeovirgaceae bacterium (assembly GCA_946886805.1). The sequence continues at coordinate 11,746 of CAMPJM010000044.1, forward strand.
TTTTTTATTAGTTCTCTGCGTTGACGGGCGACCTCATTACTATACGCAAAATATTCTCCCTTTTTAGCATATTTTGCTTGCAGCTCCTCCACTTTCTCAGAATAATCAGGCAAAGATTTTAACATCTCCTGGCTTAGCCAGTATTCGGCAGGAGTTCCACCCACAGCAGATTGGATGATGCCTATCGGCACTCCTTTTTCCTGGTGAATATGCTGTGCAAAAAAATACGCGACTGCAGAAAAACCTCCGGCAGTTCCCGGACTACTGCGAACCCAGCGTCCCTCCGGAACATCATTTTGCGGAGTATTACTTACTGCTAGTGGAACAGTAAAAAACCGGATATTTGGAAATTTAGCGTCTGCTATTACCTCCTTATGATTATCTTCACCCTCCTGGTCATTTACGCCCTGAGCTATTCTCCAATCCATATTAGACTGCCCTGAAGCAATCCACACATCTCCGACCAATACATTATGAAATATTTTGGTCTCGTTATTATCAGAGATCTTCATTTCGTAAGGTCCTCCAGCGTCCATAACGGGCAAACTCGCCACCCATTGTCCTTTTTTATCTACTATAGCCACTGTGTTGAAACCGGCGAGTTCTATTGAAACTGTTCCACCAGGCTCAGCGGTTCCCCAAACCGATGCCTTTAAACCTCGTTGAATGATCATATCATCGCTGAAAATCCGTGGCATCGTAAATTCAACTGCCGACAAATTTTGAAATCCGGTTGAAATTACTAGGAGAAAAATAAATAAAGGAAAAAATCTTAGTTGAGGGAGTATCATTCTTTAGGTGTTGGCAAAACTTTTCTTTTTAAAATGGAAGCATCCTTAAATCGAGTAGGAAGATAGGGATTATTTCCCTATCCGTCCTCTCACACCACCGTACGTACCGTTCGGTATACGGCGGTTTGTTAAAATAATGGTGGCTGTGCTGCATTGGTCAGCCGTAAGTAAGTGTTATGAAATCCGGTATACCCTTGTTTTGTAAAGTAGGAATTATTGAGGGTAGTACACAGGATTGGACTTCTTGCTACTCGGCAATATCCCCTGCTACTGTTGCCCCATTCGTATGCCTTTTGCTTGCTCGCATTTAATTTCAACAAATTGACAACCCTAGTTCTGCACGTTTTCCATTCCTTCCATAAACCCATACGGAGCCTAGATCTTACTAAGGCATCAAGATTTTGCATCGCTGACCTGGCATTAGCTATCGAAAAATAATTGACCCAACCCTGAACCAATTGTTGTATTTTCAATATCTTCTGCTTGGTATTACTTCCGTTATTGCGTTTAGTAATTGCTTTGCTTTTCTCCCTGATACGCTCAATGGATTTCTTGGCTATTCGTATTGCCCATTTCCCTTTATCTTTGTAGAAGGAAAAACCTAATAAACTACTTTCGGTTGGACGGCTTACTTTGCTCTTCTCTTTGTTTACTTTTAACTTCAACTGATTTTCTATGTATTTAGTGATACTTCCCAGCACTCTTTGTGCCGACTTTTCACTCCTTACATAAATGCTACAATCATCTGCGTATCTTACAAAACTCAACCCCCTTTTACTTAACTCCTTATCGAGTTCATCCAAGATAATATTCGACAGTAGGGGACTCAATGGACTGCCTTGTGGTGTGCCTTCTATTCGTTGGCTTACTACTCCACCTTCCATTATGCCACTGCGTAAATATTGACGGATAAGCTGTAATGTGGCTTTATCCGTGATTTTACGCATCAACAGCCCCATCAACTTATCGTGGTTTACCGTATCGAAGAACTTTTCCAGATCAAGTTCTATTACATAGGTTTTTCCTTCGTTTAAAAAGGTTTGTGCCTGCAATACTGCCTGATGGGCGTTCTTATTCGGACGAAAACCGTAACTGAATCTTGAAAAATAGGGCTCGTAAAATTGGCTCAACCAACGACTGAGGGATTGCTGTATCAGGCGGTCTTTTACCGTGGGTATGCCTAACATTCTTACACCTCCATGAGGTTTGGGTATCTCTACCTTCTTCACAGGGCTTGGCTTGTAAATGCCTGCTATTACTTCCTTGCGTAATTGTTGGTAGTTGGTGTTTAGGTAGTCGCGAAGTTCATCGGTCTGCATGCCGTCCACACCCCCTACCCCCTTGTTGCGTTCTACCTGCAACAGGGCTTTTTCAACATTACGCCTTTCCATAATTGCTTCCAGCATATTACTTGACTTTTGCTTCTCAGGGTCACTTCCATACTATCTCACCGAGATGCTAAGCTCCTTTTGCATTTTACTTTCGGGTACTGCCCTATCCTCTTGCAAACAGTTCTCTTATGTGGTTCGGCTTTACGCTTTCTCTTTGAAAAATTGTACTTCGTTCCCTTATCTTAACATTCAGCCCTTCGGATTTTCTGTGA
>CAMPJM010000045.1 GCA_946886805.1 uncultured Flammeovirgaceae bacterium
TTATGAAAAAGTATTTTTATCTTTCTACCTTATTATTTTTAGCAATTACTTTAAAATCATGTGATTGGTTTGAAGATGTTTCTACCAAAGATGTAAAATTTGAAACCGAAATAAGTGCTGATCTACATGTAAGTCAGGAAGATTCACAGATCATTTTGGAAGAGTTGACATTAGATCCTTTGTCTGACGAGGATTTTACTCAATACAAAGAAGATATAAAAGAAATAGAAATTACTGATATTGGCTTTATAGTTAGCGAGGTAAATGCAACTTCGGGATCGCTAAGGTTTACTGGAAAATTAGAATATAGTGAAGGATCCGGGCCAAAAATAGTATTGGCTAATCTTAAAGATGTTGATTTGAACACTTTGGCAGCCCTGGGAGAAGAGCAAAGTTTCGGTATCAGCAGTGAACACATAAGCAATATTGTAAGAATATTTAAAAGTCAAAATAGCCTTACGCTATATTTAAGTGGTGAGCTTAGTGAACTTCCTGCGGATTTTGATATGGAAATTATTGCACATGTAAATGCAACGGCAGAAGTAGGCATCTAAGAAAATCAAATTACGAATTTCAAATTATAAATTACGAATTACAATACTTACCCCATAAGCTTTCTGGGATAAGTATTGTTTTTTTGCTCTTCTTCTTCTTCTTTTGGTTTTGTCTGTCCTGTCCAGAAGTGGTTGGGACTCGTCCAGATTAAGTGTTTTTGCCTATTTTTGAATGACATTTAAAAGTGTTTCGCACTTTAACTCAGTTTCCATCCACTCTTTCTCGGGATTCGAACAAGAAGTTACCCCAGCCCCCGCATATATAGCCGCTTGCTTATCTAAAATTTGCATGCACCGAAGATTTACAAAAATATCGCTCGCTTCGTCTATATTTACCGGTCCTAAATAGCCACTAAATAATTGCCTTTCGAATTTTTCGTTCTTTTGAATAAATTCCAAAGAAGCTTCTCGCGGCATCCCCGAAACCGCCGACGTGGGGTGAAGTAATTCAAGCATAATAGACGGGAGCTCTGGAAATTCCATTGCCTTTGTGTCGACCGAATAGTCTGTTTTTAAATGTATTACATTGCCTGCTAATATGGTTTTAGGGCCTCTTTCCTCATATTCCCTTAAGCGGATCTTTTTAAAGCAATTGATGATGTACCTGCTAACCAATGCCTGTTCTTCGATTTCTTTTTGTGTCCAGGATGCCTGCGCAATAATGTCCTTTGGAGACGATAAGCTTTCAGGAGCCTTTTGAGTGCCGGCCAGAGCAACTGTTTTAAAGATACCTTCTTTGCTCATGCTCACAAGAATTTCCGGCGAAGAACCTAGCCAGGTTCCTAAAGATGGTGTGCCAATCATTGATACCAGCGTATTCGAATATGCTTTGCATAAATTATAAAAACAATCTATCAGATTGAAATCGTCGGGAAGCTCTATTGTTTTAACTTTAGAAGGGACAAGCTTTTCAAAGTTGCCTTCGTCAATCTGACTTATTGCTAAATTCACCAGTGATATAAAATCACTTTTTTGTGAAGGGATTATTCGGCCATTGGAATTATAGTGCGTGTATTTGGCTACACCTTTTCTGTGAAGGCTAACGACCGCCCTTTCAAAGTCTTCGGTTTGCAAATCTTGCGCTCCTTCCACGAAGGGGCAGGAATTAATGGTATTGTCTTTTATTACATAGTAAAGATCCGCTTTTATGAAAGTGGTCTTGCTATTATCTTTATTTAAAAAGGGACTTACCAGAAATCCTGGAGATAATGTATGAATGTCTGGTTTGATGATTTTTTCTAATCCTGAACAATCAGCTACAAAATGAATTTTTGAGTCATTGGGGCGTCTCCAAATTGCATAGGAATAAAGATTTTGAACCGCTACTTGAATAAATAACTTTAATATTTGGTCTGCTTTTAAACCTTCCAAGCCTTCTATACCCTTCGTTATTAAGTTTTCCATCAAATATTTAACGTGCTATTACGGCCATGGTTAATCTACTGATACAAATTAATTGATCCTTTTGATCACGAATTAAAATCTCCCATACCTGAGTGGTCCTGCCTATATGGATGGCTTTTGTTGTTCCGGTAACAAAGCCCTCTTTTACACTTTTTAAATGATTGGCGTTTATATCTAACCCCACACAATAGTACTTGGAAGAGTCGACTGAACAATTTGCCGCAATACTACCCAAAGTCTCTGCCAATACTACTGATGCACCGCCATGGAGCAAGCCCATGGGTTGTTTTGTTCTATGGTCCACAGGCATAACGGCCGTTATACTTTCAGCTCCGATTGAAGCAAATTCAATCCCTAAGTGTTCAACCATTGAATTTCGGCTCATGGATTTGAGGTCTTCAAGCGTTATGTCTGTGTTAATCATAATTTTTATTTGCTCAAATTTATCAATATAACCTCAGAGTTGGGTGAAATAACTTATAAAAAATAAAGTGTGCGGTTCACAATAATCCAGCCTAAATTTGTGGATGAATTTATACTAACTTAAACCGAAAATCTTTTGAACAATAAACATATTTATCTCATCAGACATGGGCAAACTGATTATAACCTAAATGGAATTGTCCAGGGCAGTGGGGTTGATACTTCATTAAATGCAACGGGTAGAATGCAAGCCCAGGCATTTTACGAAACTTATAAAGACATACCTTTTGACAAAATTTATGCTTCTGCTCTAAAGAGGACCGTGGAAACTATTAGCCCTTTTCTTGAGAAAGGAATTCCAATGCAACAATTGGAAGGATTAAACGAATTTAGCTGGGGATGCAAAGAAGGTCTTTCTTTGACAGATGAAAATCATCATCAGGAATACTTAAGGGTGACAACAGATTGGCAAAATGGGATTTATCAAACTTGTATAGAAGGAGGGGAAAACCCGCTTCAGGTGCAGGCAAGGCAGCTAAAAGCATTTGAAATAATAATGGCCAACAGCAATGAAGAGACAATTCTTATTTGCATGCATGGCCGGGCCATGAGGTTATTGCTTTGCACATTGTTGAATTACGATATCTCTTGTATGGATACCTTTGCTCATAACAATACAGGATTGTACCGTTTGGTGTACACAGGTTCAATGTATCAGGTATTATCTTTTAACGATTTGACGCACCTTAACACGGATGTAAAAGATTTTCTTAACAAATGATGCTCCTTTAACCCGGTTGTCGCATCCGGGGCTTCTCGGAAATAATTTACGTGGCATCAAAACATTCTGACCTCTTAAAGGATTATAAGAGAATATAAATTAAACTTTTATGGCTCAAAATACACCAATGGAATTTAATGATAGAGAAATTCTGATTTTATATAAACCTAAAGAGAAAAAGGATCATAACACTTATGTGTTAGCAAAGCAAATATCCGAACATATCAAAGAGATAGATGTGTTGAAAGACAAAATTACGCCAACCCAGCTTAAGGAGATCATTGATAAATTAGGAGTAGGAGTGGACGATATTATCGAAAGAGAATCGGAAATATACAATAAAATGTACAAGGACAAAGCTTTTGATGAAGCAGGGTGGATTGATGTTTTAGTGCAAAACCCCGATTTGTTAAAAACCCCCATTGTTTTTAAAGGAAGAAAAGGTGTGGTAATTCAAACGCCATCAAACGTACTAAGTCTTGATGAGGAGCCTAGTTCAAAAAAGGTGAATAAATAATATCGAAGAGAAAACCAATTAGAGCTAATATTTAGAGATTTGCAGAATATAACAAAAGTGCATGTCACCCGCTGGCGGGGCCTGTCAATGCTATTAAGTTAAGGCGATTTATCCTTCTCTCTTTAGGAGAAGGATCGAGGATGAGGTGTTTTAAAAGCTTAACTTAATAGCATTGCGGGACCTGTTAGACGATGACAAGATTCTTTAAATGTATTCTCTCCATTTACTGCTCGTGATCATCGTTTTTTAGCTTTTGAAGGGCTGCTTTTGCTTTGTGATCTATACTATTTTTGTACTCATGATTTTTATAGGACAAGGCTTTTTCAAAATAGAAAACAGCTTTTGTCCTTTGCTTTTTTTGGGCGTGAATATAGCCCAGATGCAATGCTGCATTCGGAGCAAAATACCATTCGTTCTTACCGGATTTATCTATGGTGTTTAAGTAAAATTTTATAGCCTTATCTGCCATTCCTTGTTTGTCGAACAATCTTGCTTTTCTATAAATAAATTCAACCTGGTCTTTGTATGCCGGGAAATCCTCGTCTTTATGTACATTGATTAAACTATCAGCTCTTTCATAAAAACCTCCATCTGTAGCTAGTCTTATTTTTAAGATCTCCTTATTTGGGTAATCTCCACTAGCAATTCGTTTGGCGGCATATTTATCGGCTTCGGCTATGGTTGTACCAATGTTCTTTGCTTTGTCAATATAGTAGCTGGCCCATTTGTTATCCCCCAACAAGTAATTTGATATAAATAATTTATAGTAAGCGTCTTTTACAAAGTTTTGTCCTTTGTAGTGCAGCAGAAAGGAGGCGTATTGAGAAGAGGCTTCATTGTAGAGACCCTTTTGGAGCATTATTTCTCCTTGTAAATATGCCGTGAAAGCAATTAGAATGTACCCAGGGTCTAAATCATTGGTGTTTTTTAAAACTTTGAGGGCGTTTTCAGCCTGGTTGTTTTTCAACAACGTCATCCCCAAAAGGTATTTTATTAGCTTATTATCAGGGTTTCTTGCTGATAATTCTTGCAGATCATCTATTGCAATTGCTGCACTTTCCAACAAATATGCTTTTATAAGGCTCAGCAGGATGGTGCTTTCAAGAGAGAAAAAATTTTCGTTTTGTGAAATTGAAGTCAGTTGAGTCAACCCTGTCTCAGTTTTGCCATTCATAGAGAAGAGGTTCAAAACCCACTGATACTTTTGGGGTACAGTTCCCAGGATCACGTTAAAAACGCCCAAGGTTTTGTTATTAGGTGAAAACGCTGGAAATGTTTCGGCATTTTCCTTTACAGCCTTATACGATTGATTGATGTTCCAAATGGCATTTAGCTCGTCACCGAATTTGAGCTTTACAAAAGCCCACTGAAGCTTGATTTCTGCCTCACAAAATTTTTTATAAGGATCCGAATCGGGAAGATCAGCAATTAAGTTTAAGCGATCTTTCTCTAAATATTTTATTTTGTTATAAAGCTCAACGTCCTCTGTAAGCAAAAGCTCCAGTATATCGGCGAGGTTTAATGCATATATTTCTAGTGGCAGAGCGGGCTGTTTGTTATGCTTTAAGTTTTGCTGAATATCTTTTTTCCCTTCATTGATCTTCAGTTTTAATATTTTTTGATAAGCATTATAAACTTCCTTTTTTTCAGCAGTAGACTGAGGGTAGGCTTTTGAGGAAGCAAGCAGGTAAAATATAGCAATAAAAAAGAGGTAAGCATATTTGCTCACCTCTTTTTTATTATAATTAGTATGCTTCACAAGCATAAAATGTTTTCTGTTTATTTGCTTTTCGCAGTCGTTTTTTTCTTCTTTTTGTCGTCTTCTTCAATAATTTCATCATCAACTCCTGCGAAAATTCTACCGCAATGTTCACAAACAATTATTTTTTTTCTTTCTCTAATGTCTGCTTGTCTTTGGGGAGGAACAATGTTAAAACAACCACCGCAGGCCCCTCTTTGCACAGGCACAACGGCTAAACCATTCAAAGCATTGTTGCGTATTTTTGTGTAGGATTTATAAAGCCTTTCATCTATTAATTTAGCAGCCTTTTCTCTATTTTCCATTAGGCTTTTTTCTTCATCCTCGCTTTCGGATGTAATAATGTCCAACTCTTTTGACTTGCTGTCAAGATCTTTTTTTCTTTCCTGAGCTTGTTCCGAGGTAGATTCTATCTCCGCTTTTTTGTTATCTATTTTGGCATAAGCCTCTTTAATTCTTTTCTCAGAGATTTGAATTTCCAGTGCCTGAAGTTCCATCTCCTTCGTAATAGCATCGTACTCTCTATTATTACGAACATTCATTTGCTGCTCTTCATACTTCTTGATGAGTTTTTCAGCGTCTTTTATAGCAACTTTGTTATTTTGAATCTCCGTTTCCAGGTTTTCTTGTTCCTGGTTGTATTTTTCTATCCTGGTCTGATACCCGGCGATCTCATCTTCCAGATCGAGGACTTCTTCAGGAAGTGCCCCTCTTACTTTTTTAATTGAATCTAGCTCTGAATCGATTGATTGAAGTTTTAATAAAGCGTCAAGTTTTTGTGCTACGGTGCTTTCCATGTATTTTATAAATAACTTATCGGATTGGTTCCAACTTTGGATAAATTGAGTGCAATATTAGTGAATTTTTTGTTTAAAAACTCATAAATTAAATCTTTTGTGAATACTTCACTTTCGTAGTGGCCAATATCGGCAATAATGATTCGATTTTCGCTTCCGAAGTACTCATGGTACTTAAAATCAGAAGAAATAAACACATCCGCCTTTTGATTCATGGCTTTGGAAAGCAAAAAGCTACCGGAACCGCCACAAACTGCTACTTTTTTAATTTTTCGATCTAAAGCGGCGGTATGCTTCAATACCTTTAAATTCAGTCGTTCTTTAAGAGCCAACAGAAATTCCATACTATCCATTTCTTCCGGCAGCTCGCCAATCATTCCAGCTCCCAATTCCTGGTTCTGGTTTTCTAACTTTGTGACATAGTATGCTACTTCCTCATAAGGATGTGAATCCCGGAGCGCTTTTAAAATCTTTGACTCCAGATGCACGGGCAATAATACTTCTATCCGGTTTTCCTCAACTTCTTCCTGCTCATCGCTTTTGCCAATATGTGGGGCCGCATTTTCGTCAGGCTTAAACGTTCCTGTTCCACTTACCCTAAAACTGCAATTTTTATAATTGCCAATCTGACCAGCTCCAGCATTATTTAGCGCATTTGATACTTCAGCGGTATTTTTTATGGGTACAAAAGTCACCAACTTTAGAAGTGTGTTTTTTTTGGGCTGCAAAATGGAAAGATTCGTCAGCCCAACCTTTTCTGCAATTTTCTTATTTACCCCGGTTTTAATATTATCAAGATTTGTATGAATTCCATAAATAGCTATATCATTTTTTATAGCCAACAGTATGGCTCGCTCTACATAATTATTGCCAGTTAATTTTTTAATTCCTTTAAATATTAGGGGATGGTGTGCGATAATCAGATTGCAGCCGCTGTCGATCGCTTCTTTGATTACCGCTTCAGTGATGTCCAGTGTAATTAAAATTTCCTTGACCGGTTCCTGATCATTTCCAATTAATAAACCTGAATTGTCATATTCTTCCTGAAAAGCAACCGGAGCAATTGATTCCAGGTAATCGATAATTTCTTTAATTCGGGTCATACTTGGCTGTTGCGATTTGCGGTGAATTTAAGAGTTTTTTATTACTTTATACTTCGTCCATAGTTTTCATTAGGGAAACTTTTGGAGAGTTCAACAAGTAAATCTAAGCGATTTTCCTGAAACTTTCATTCTTCATTTGAATGCGGTTGTGTGGGTTCGTCTTTTACTTGTTCTGTTTTCTTGACAATTTTTTTTATGATATCATCTAATTCAATGGCAGAGGTAAACAGACTGTCCAATAATTCTGGAAAGTATTTTTCCTCAGGAGGGTTATTTTTAATGAAATCGACTATGCCTAAAATTCTGGAAAGAGGTGCTCGAACCAGATGTGATTGAGTCCAGGCAATTTCCCGGAATTTCGAATTTTGTTCTTTAATAGCCCGGACGTATTCTACACGATCGGTCACGTCCCGGGAGTTTGTTACTATGCCGCCAACAGCTGGGTCATCTATCATATTAGTTACGATAGTTTCGATCCAACGCCAATTATTTTTTCCATCTTTAAACCTGTATGGAGGAATGTGTAACCGTCTCTGTGTGGTAATCTTAGAATAGCTTTCAAAAACGTTTTGTTTGTCTTCATTATGTACAAAATCAAAAGCATTCATCCCCAAAAAATCTTTCTCAGTTTTTCCCAATAAAAGTTCAAGCGTTGGACTGGCATAATTAAACTTCCCTTCAATGTCAGAAATCACAATTATATCCGATCCGTCCTGGACGAGTGCTTTAAATCTTTGTTCACTAAGCTTCAAAGATTCTTCCGCTTTAATTTGATTGGTTACATCATTTGCGAGAATTAGGCGAGCTGCTCTGTCTTCAAATTCCAGCGAGTTGCTTTGGATCTGTACATAAATTATTTCTCCGTTTTTTTTGGTATGTCTGAAAGCTCCATGGGCATAAACGTGGCATTCTCTGCTCTTTGCAACCATTTTTAGAACTTCTTCCACCTCTTCAGCAGGGCGGATGTCCATAATGGTCATCCCTAAAAACTCTTCTTTGGTATAACCGTAATGACGTATTGCAGCTTCATTGACATCAAGAAATCTGTAGGTTTCAAGGTCGTAGACCCACAACGGCTGGGGGTTTGCATGGAATAATTTTTTATATTTTGTCTCGGAGGATTTTAATTCAAAAAGAGACTTCTTCCTTTCTATTGCATAGGTCAGGCTTTTATATATTAGAAAGGGGCTCAGCTCATCTTTTAACAAATAATCCGTTACACCTAACTTTAATGAATTAATCCCCAATTTTTTGTCGGCATAACCAGTTAGGACAATTACAGGTGTAGACCCAGCAAGTGCAACGATATCGGTTATGAGATTTTCTCCAAAACCATCTGGTAAAGATAAATCAAGAAAAATAGCGTCAAATAAGTTATCATTCGACAACAGTGCATCTTTAGCGGTGGCAAAAGAGGCAGTTTGCTTTAGATTTATGTTTCGATTTTCCTCCTTGAGATACTCTTTTATTAAAAGAAAATCTAATTGATTGTCTTCAATCACCAAAACATTCAAAGTATGGGAGAAATTAGTCATATATTTAAATATTGGTGAAAGCATATAACAAGATGTAAGCAATATTGTGTCAATTTTACCCTTTTTCTTAAGTATCTGCTTCGCTATTTTATTGTGTAATAAATAATTGGTATAGAACTGTCTTTTTATAGGAGTATTTGGTCAAAGGTAACCCGAGACCTGTGATCCTCAGTTTTTTATTTTAGCTGGACACCTGATTTGTTTTCCATTCATAAATTATTTTTATAATCTTACTCTTTAAATTTCAATTGCGAGAATTTTCTTTGAGTGGTCGTATCAGTAAATTCAACGATTTTAAAGAATAGAATGGATTATAAACAAAGTGCTATTTAAGAATGAATTTTTTTAAAATTATCCTATATCCATTTAGTTTCTTGTATGATGCTTCTACACGGTTAAGAAACCATTTATATAATATTGAATATAAATCGGCTTTTCATTTTGAGACAATAGTCATAAGTGTGGGTAATTTAAGCGTTGGAGGAACTGGAAAAACTCCCATGATTGAATTTCTCATCCGCTTGTTGAAAGCACGCTATAAATTAGCAACTCTAAGCAGAGGGTATGGCAGAAAATCAAAAGGCTTTAAAATTGCTTCCAGTGAAGACAACGCTGAATCGACAGGGGATGAGCCATATCAATTCTATTCCAAGTTTCAGAGTGAAATTGTGGTAGCTGTAGGAGAGGAGCGAGCAATTGCAATTCCGGAAATACTGTATAACCAGGAGGACATAGAGGTTATTTTGTTGGACGACGCCTACCAGCATCGGAAAGTGGAAAGAGACCTTAATATTCTTCTAACTACTTTTGAGCGGCCTTTTTTTGATGATTTGCTACTTCCGGCAGGCAGACTAAGGGAAGCAGCAAGTGGGGCAAAAAGAGCTGACGTAATTGTGGTTACCAAATGTCCCAGGGAAATAAATGGGCAGCAGAAGCTAAATTATAAAACCAGAATAGAAAAATACGCAAGGCCGAATACTCCGGTATTTTTCAGTTCTATTAGTTATGAAGCGCCAAAGCCAGTTTTTGGAAACAAATTTCTTTCACCTAAAGGGACGGGAATTATTGTGTCGGGGTTAGCAAATGCTTCGGATTTTGAAGCGCATGCTAGAAATTGTTTTGCAATAGCAGATCACCTGAAATTTAATGATCATCATGATTATACTTTAAAAGATATCCAACAAATAAAAGCTGCTTTTGGGGCGTTAGAACGGGGAGATAAGTTTGTTTTAACCACTGAAAAAGACATGGTCAAATTTTTAAAACCTGAATTAAAGTCTGTACTTGAAGATTTACCTGTATTTTACCTTCCTATTACCACCGAAATCCTGACACAGCAAGCTGAATTTGAGCAGTTGGTTATAAATTCAATTAAAAAAAGGAAGGATACTTTGGCGGGAATTATATAATTTTGAACGTGCAAAAAAGGATATTATACTTTCTGTTTTTTATATTTCTCGCCAATGCTTTCACACAAGTTCATGCGCAGATTTTAGATGATTCCACCAAAATGGTATACGGTCCTGAAACGACCCGATATTTTTATGAATCATCTATCGTTCAGGAAAGAGATACCTTAGTTGTATTAGATACCACCCTTATAGATTTTCACCGCTTTACTTTAGTCGATAAATATCATAACAGGTTACAGGATCTTGGAAATATTGGTACTGCCACGCAGCGGATATTTTTTCAGGCGCCAGAACAGATAGGACTTACGTCTGGTTATAATGCCTATGACTTATATTTTTCCCGACCTCAGGATATCAAATATTACGATTCAAGGTCGCCATATACAAAAATTAAAGCTTTTTTTGGGGGCAATGCCCGGTCAATGGTAGATGTCGATTTTAGCAGAAATATCAATCCCCGTTGGAACTTAGGCCTCGATTTTACCAGAATAACAGCAGACCGCCAAATTGGGGCGACCGGAGACAGGGATAATAGACAGGTCTTTTCAACAGCTTATGATATTTACACCCATTATATCACTGCCGACTCAACTTACAGGATATTGGCAAATATTTCCCGTTTAAAACAAGAGGTAAGCGAATCAGGAGGCATTGTTTTATTGGAAGGAGAGGTTTTTCCGGACAGCCTGTTCAGTTATGAAGATGAAGATGTTTGGCTGCAGGAAGCCCAAAGTAGCGAACTTCGGATTAATTACCACCTGTATCATGATTATAAACTAAACAATTTTACGGGATTTTTCCATCGGTTTGATATGTTAAAGCAGGATGTTTCCTTTAGCGACGAGCTAAGTGGTAGCGATACTTCCTATTATGAAAATATTTACATTGATCCCGAAACCACTAATGACAACAGTCTTTTTAGATCCATTTCAAATACTTTGGGTATCAAAGGCGACATAGGTGGCTTATTTTACCAGCTTTATGTCAAAAGGAGAGACGTGAACTTTAGCTATAAGTACCTGCCTTCGCAAGGTTTTGAATCTGAGAACTATGGAGGGTTTGATATTTCATACCTTCAGGAAAAATTAGGTATGGTAGGCTTCTTTGGAGAGTATCTATTGGGAGGCAACTATAAGTTAGGTGCCAGGTTGTCTAGCAAATGGTTAACCGGAAGTATCCAAAGGACACATTCCGAAGCCCCCTACATTTTTAGCAAATATTTTGGTAATCACGACGAATGGTACAATAATTTTGAGCCAATGGTAACGGATGAGCTGAAAGGTGTGGCTAATTTTGAATTGGGATCTTTTGTAATAAATCCACGGCTTTCAATAAGCAACATTAACAGGTATTTGTATTTCAACGAAGACGCAGCACCTGCTCAGGCTGGAAGTTTTAGTCAGATATTCTCCCCTGGAGTTGATTTTAAATTTAAGTTCTTCAGGAATATGAATTTTGAAGCTTCCGCCACTTACACGGCAATAACAGGAAATTCAAAGGAACATTTCAGAATACCTGAAATATTCGCCAATGCTTCTTTGTACTATACAAATTTCCTCTTTAAAGATAAACTACAGTTGAGAGGAGGGTTGGATGTTCATTACAGGACTGCTTATTTTGCAAATTCCTATGATCCTGTTACCATGCAGTTTTATGTACAAAACAAGTATGAAATACCCGAATATTATAAGGTAGATATATTTGTCAACCTAAAGGTTAGCAGTGCCAGAATATTTGTTAAACTCACGAATATTACAGAATTTATCGGGTTGACAGACGGTTATTTGACGGCACCTTTTTATACAGGTCAAAGAGGAATTATAGATCTTGGCCTTAGCTGGATGTTTTATGACTAAGCTAATGTGGTAATTTACCAATGTATCAATGTGTCAATGTACCAATTTGCAAATGTACCAATGTATCAATTTGCGGGTTTAAGGTTATTGGCTTGTTATGAAATAAGGTATGAATTATTTCTGAGCTAGCCATTTTGATGTTTTTCGAAACAGCAACCTATTCTGCTATTGTACCTTAATTGTTTAATTCACTAATTCACTAAATCATCAAATCGCTAATTCACAAAAACCTAAAACCCAATACCCAACACCTAAAACCCAATCTATGCTTGGTTTAAAATTGCCGACAGACCCCAGGTGGTTAGACATTGCAGAACAAAACATTGAGGAAATTCTTGTAGATCATGCTTATTGTGAACAAAAGGCTGCTTCTTCCTGTATATCTCTCATAATTCAGTTTCCCGACAAGGAAGCCTTAGTGGATATGCTTACTCCTGTCGTGGCTGAGGAATGGAATCACTTTGAAAGGGTTTTGGAGCAATTGAAAAAGCGCAACTATAGACTGGGGAAAAAGAGAGTGGATGAATATGTTTTGCAATTGGCGAAAAATGAAAGAAAAGGAGGATCCAAAGAACAACAGTTAATGGAAAAGCTGCTGATAAATGCCCTTATAGAAGCAAGAAGCTGTGAGCGATTTAAATTGCTTTGGAAAAAGCTTAAAGATGAAGAATTAAAGCAATTTTATTATGAGTTGATGGTTTCAGAAGCCGGACATTATCATAATTTTATTACTTTAGCTAAATTATACGTAGCCGAAGATGTAGTAAATAAGCGGTGGCAGGAGCTGCTTCAAATAGAGGCGGAAATCATCGCCAACCTGGAAATAAGGTCCGACAGAGTACATTAATCAAATAAAACCATAGTTGGTGAAACACCGGAAATAGCAGCTAGCAATAAATCATAAGTCATAAGTCATAAGTCATAACTCATAAATCATAACTCATTAATCATCAATCATAACTCATAACTCATAATTTTCTAAAATGAAAAGTCTATGCATTTTTTGTGGGGCCAGGCCCGGTAACAATGCGATATACACAGAAGTAGCTGTCAGCTTTGCGAGGTTATTAGCAGAAAAAAATATTGAATTGATATTCGGTGGTGGCAAAGTCGGCTTAATGGGTGTTTTGGCCGATACTGTTTTGACAGGTGGGGGTAAAGTACAAGGCGTAATTCCAGAAGGGTTGATGAGTGAAGAAGTAGCACATACTGGTCTGACCCGTCTCCATGTTGTTGATACAATGCATCTTCGGAAGGAGCTAATGTACAACCTCTCGGATGGTTTTGTCGCTCTACCCGGAGGATTCGGGACATTGGATGAATTTTTTGAAATACTCACCTGGTCTCAATTGGGATTGCATAAAAAGCCAATAGGATTTTTAAATGTAAACGGATATTTCAATCATCTTTTAAACCATTTTGAATTAGCTGTGAAGGAAGGGTTTGTTGATAAAGACCTGGCAAATAGCATTTTGGTAGAAACTGATATCAATATTATGTTAGAGAAAATAACTTCACACAGCCTAAACTCCGACATCTGAAATCAAACCTTTAACCCTCGCCTTCTACCTTCCAGCTTTCTAAGAACGCACCTACGGGGCATAGTTCCTGCTGTTTTTTTTCTATAAACAGCTTACCCCTCT
>CAMPJM010000046.1 GCA_946886805.1 uncultured Flammeovirgaceae bacterium
ACTCTATTTGCCTGTACCCAAAATGGCAATGAAAACAAATCCAACCTTCCTCAGGCCAGGGGCGCTATGGGCGAAATTATTCTGGCTATGGATTCGGCAAGTTGGCGAAATGAAGTTGGCGAAACAATTAGGGGGATATTTAGAGAACCCATTCCGGGGCTCCCTCAGGATGAACCGATGTACACGCTTCGTTATGTCAATCCTCTTGCCATGAATGATGTATTAAGAAACGCTAAAAATCTTATTTTTGTCACCACACTAGAAAGTCAAAGCATGGCGGACAGGAGAATCCGCAGTTATTTTACCAAAGAGTCACTCGAAAAAATAAAAAATGATCCGGATCTGTTTATGTTTATCAAAAAGGACGAGTTCGCCCGTGGACAAATAGTTTTGCATTTATTTGGACAAAACGAATCCTTACTTGCAGAAAATTTAAAAGAGAACGCCGCCAAAATCAGATCATATTTTGATGAAGCTGAAAGCAAAAGACTTAAAGACGAGTTATTTGCGCAAGAAGAGGAAGGGATTGAAAAGAGTTTACAGGAAACGCATGGATTTACCTTAAAAATTCCTTTCGGCTATAAAATTGCAAAGAATGAGTCTAACTTTGTATGGCTTCGACAATTAGGAAGGGAAACTGATAGAAATATTTTTGTTTCATATCGTGATTATGACGAGGAAGGCCTTTTCTCCAAAGAGAGCATTCTAGATTTCCGGGAATCAATTGCAAAGGAATATATTTTTGATTCGGAAGATACCAGCTTATATGTGACAACTCAAAGAATAGCACCTGTTGATACAGCCGTTGTTAACTTAAACGGGCATTATGCTGTAAAAGCGAGAGGTCTATGGAAATTAAACGATAATTCCTTAGGCGGACCTTTTGTAAGTTATACCTTAGTGGATGAGGATCTAAACCGCCTTTATTATATTGAAGGATATGTATCCAGCCCAGGAAACGATAAGAGAAATCTGATTAAAGAAATGGAGGCAATCCTTTCAACGTTTAAGCCAGGCACTTAAAGTAATTTTGCTCGATAAATTAAAATCTTTATTTTAACTAAGGGTTTAAAATTCCTATATTTCACTATCATAAATGTATTTTAAATGGTTAATTTTAACCATTGCATTTTTAGGATTTGGTAAATTTTTATCCATTCAGGCTGCAGTAATTTTAACTTAGGGCTTGTTACGAAATAAGTTGTACAAAGTAGAGGCAGTTTTTTTGTTCTTTATCAAGGCGTCCCGAAAGCTTTCGGGACAACGTAGAGAAAGGACAAAAAAACAAGTATAAATGTTCAAGTTATTTTATATCAAGCCCTTAATAGAAAGCTAACCATTAGTTATTACCGGAAATACTCATGTTTCAGGTAATAACTAAAAACAATTCAATATTTATGGCGAAAAAAGTAAGAAAAGAGGATGCTTTAAATTATCACATGCAAGCCCCGGCCGGGAAAATTGAAGTAGTTCCCACAAAAGTGTTGAGCACACAATTCGACCTTGCCCTTGCTTATTCACCCGGAGTAGCAGAACCTTGCAAGGAGATTCATTCCAACGAGGATGATGTATATAAATATACTGCAAAAGGAAACCTTGTAGGTGTAATTACAAATGGAACTGCCGTGCTGGGCTTAGGCAATCTGGGACCTGCGGCATCAAAACCTGTGATGGAAGGAAAAGCGGTTCTTTTTAAAAAATTTGCGGGAATAGATGTTTTTGATTTAGAAGTAGACTGCTATGACCCGGAAGAATTCATTAAAATAGTAAAGTCCCTTGAACCTACATTCGGCGGTATCAATCTTGAAGATATAAAAGCACCTGAAAGTTTTACCATAGAGCGGTCGCTACGGAAGCAAATGAAAATTCCGGTAATGCATGATGACCAGCATGGTACTGCTATAATTTCAAGTGCTGCCTTATTGAATGCACTTGAACTGGTTGGTAAGTCCATTTCTGAAGTAAAGGTGGTCGTAAATGGGGCCGGTGCTGCGGCGATGGCTTGTACCTATCTATATGTAAGCCTCGGTGTTAAAAAGGAAAATATCGTTATGTTTGATATCAATGGGGTAATTGATACAAAAAGAACCGATTTAAATGAACTCCAGGCAGATTTTGCTACAACAAGAGACATCAAAAACCTTCCTGATGCCATGTCAGGTGCTGATGTATTCTTGGGGCTTTCCGTCGCCAACTGTATATCTCCTGATTTGATAAAATTAATGGCGAACGATCCTATAGTATTTGCGCTTGCAAATCCGGAGCCAGAAATCTCTTATGAATTAGCTACAGGCTCGAGGGAAGATATTATTATGGCCACAGGTAGGTCTGATCATCCTAATCAGGTAAATAACGTTTTGGGCTTCCCTTATATTTTTAGAGGTGCCTTGGACGTGAGAGCATCTGCCATAAACGAAGAAATGAAATTGGCAGCGGTAATGGCGCTTTCGAAATTAGCAAGAGATCCGGTGCCGGATATGGTGAACAAAGCATATGGTGATGATCAAATCGTATTTGGAAGAAAATACCTGATCCCCAAGCCATTGGATCCGAGACTTATCACGACCATCTCTCCTGCTGTGGCAAAAGCTGCTATGGAATCTGGAGTTGCCCGACAAAGCATAAAAGATTGGGACCAATATCATTTTGACCTGCAAAGCAGAATTGGCATAGACCAGCGAATGGTTTCCAGGATCATTAGCCGGGCTAAGAAAAATCCAAAACGCGTTGTTTTTGCAGAGGCTGACAACATAAAAATTTTAAAAGCCGCTCAAATTATCCAGGATGAGAAGATAGCTATTCCAATACTTTTGGGAAACAAGCGAAAGATAAAACAACTAATTGCTTCACAGAACATAGAACTTTCGCATTGTATCATCATCGATCACATGGAGGATGATAAGAAGCTCGCTGAATTTGGGAACATCCTCTACGAAAAAAGAAAAAGAAAAGGTGTGACCCCGCATGAAGGCAAAAAGCTAATGCAGGAAAGAAATTATTATGGAGCAATGATGTTGGAGACTGGTGAGGCAGATGCTTTAATTTCCGGTCTTACCAAAGATTATCCTAAAACCATTTTACCTGCCTTACATGTGGTTGGCGTAGAAGAAGGCGTAAAAAGAGTGGCTGGAATGTATATTATATCCACAAAAAAAGGGCCCTTCTTTTTTGCCGATACCACGGTGAATGTTAATCCAACTGTAGATGAACTGGTCGATATTATTGGCATAACTGCCCGGGGCGTGCGCTTTTTTGATTTCGAGCCAAGAATGGCGGTATTATCTTATTCCAATTTCGGATCAAGTAAAGGGGAGGTTCCGGAAAAAACAATGATGGCTACCAAGATTGCCAAAGAAAAATACCCGGGATTAATAATAGAAGGGGATATCCAGGCAAACACTGCGCTTAGCACAGAATTGCAGCAGGAAAATTACCCATTTAGCGAATTAGCAAAAGAAGGAGCAAATACGCTTATTTTTCCTGACCTTACCTCGGGCAATATAGCTTATAAATTACTAATGGAGCTTGGTGGTGCAGAAGCAATTGGTCCAATACTGATGGGAATGAACAAGCCCGTGCATATCCTGCAATTAGGAAGTTCGATTAGAGAAATAGTAAATATGGTAGCAATTGCTGTGGTAGATGCCCAGCACCACGAAAAAAAGAACACCAAAGTATGATAGCCTATATTGAGGGAGAACTAACCGTCAAAGAACCTACACATGTGGTAATTGAAGCTAACGGCTTAGGATATGAAGTAAGGATTTCATTAAACACTTTTCAGGCAATCAAGGATGTAAAACGGTACAAGCTTTTTACGCACCTTCATATAAAGGAAGATGCTCACACATTGTTCGGATTCTACAATACCTCGGAAAAAAAGCTTTTTCTCGATTTAATTAGCATCTCTGGCGTTGGCCCGGGGACTGGGTTGGTAGTACTGTCTTCGATGCCGCCGGAAGATTTGAAAAGAGCGATTATAAATGGCCAAACCGCCACGATACAAAGCATTAAAGGAATAGGTGCGAAGACTGCCCAGCGAATTATTCTCGAACTTCGGGATAAGTTCTCAAAAGAAGCCCTGGGAACGCCTCAAACGAATATTTCGGGAATAAGTTACAATACGGCTTCAAGTGAAGCGTTATCCGCGCTAGTAACGCTAGGCTTCAACAAAGCAGTTGCAGAAAAAAGCATCAATAATATTGCAAGGAAGCACGGGGAGGAAATATCTGTCGAAGAAATCATTAAATTAGCATTAAAAACTTCATAGGCTTTTAACCGGATCTAAAATTGTTAAAAATAAAACATTATATTTTATTTCTATTTGTATTTTCTTTGGTGATGAGCACCTGGTTCTCCAATGCCCGATCTACCAAAAATGTGCTATTGAACCGGTTAAATTTCGACTTTTTACAACAAAGGCTACCTCAGGATACTTTACCAGATACCACTCAAACAGATACCACGAAAACGGACAGTACAAAACAAGATAGTATCAGGAATGCTGAGACACGCTCCTATGAGCCTTCCCGACAGACCACATTTGAACCCTCAGATCGTCATGGCGACCCTTTTTCCAACAGGACCAGCCCATCCCCTTTACTATTAGATAATCCATCTTCTATTGAAATGGAAGTAGAAATAGACACTGGGATGGACTATACGATCTACGAAAGGATAGGAGACATAAACTACCGCCCTCCTACTCAAATGACTTTCGAAGAATTTACCGAATATCAAAATAAGAGAATGTTGCGCGAATACTGGAAAACTAAATCCAGAGGGCTTGATGGTGAAAGCGCAGTCAGCAGTAGAGGGCTTATTCCGCCTATTTACATCAGTCCTATTTTTGACAAAATATTTGGTGGCAGCTATGTCGACATTCAACCTACGGGATTTGTGACCCTTGATTTCGGCGGCAGATGGCAGCGTGTAGATAATCCCAGCTATCCTATACGGCAGCAACGGAATGGCGGTTTTGAATTTGATCAGCAAATCAATATGAATGTTATCGGTCAGATTGGTGACAAATTGAAAGTTACAGCAAATTTCGACAATAATAGTTCTTTTGATTTTGAGAACGATTTCCGTGTAGAATATACTGGCTACGAAGAAGATATAATTCAGAAAATAGAGATTGGGAATGTTAGCATGCCTGTTAACAACAGCCTTATAAGCGGCTCGCAAAATCTTTTTGGGATCAAGACGCAGTTAAGATTTGGAAGGTTGTTCATTACAGGGGTAGCTTCAACACAGAGAGGGTCTACAGATATGTTGGAAATAGAGGGCGGCGGACAAGTGAGGGAGTTTGAAATCCGTGCTTCAGAATATGATGACAACCGCCACTTTTTCCTGGGGCATTTTTTTAGAAACAATTATGGCACCGACGGAAATCAATGGTTGAGCCAGTTGCCAGCCATTAACTCAGGCGTAAATATTTCAAGGGTAGAAGTTTACGTGATCAACAGAAACCAGGATACTGAAACACAGCGAAATTTTGTGGCTTTTACAGATCTTGGTGAAGGGCAGGTATTCAACAATCCACAAATAGCTGCAAGTTCTACAAATGTAAACCCTACAAGTAATGCCGCAAATGGTTTAAATGCTTATCTATTTACTGGTTCCGAGCAACTTGTACGAGATGTTGACTTAATTAATAATGCATTAAAAGGCTCTCCTTTTGGCGAATTAGTAAATGGGTCAGATTACGAAAAAGTAAATAATGCCCGTAAACTCAGCGAAGGGGAATATTACCTAAACAAAGAATTGGGCTATATTTCTTTAGCAAGAAAATTACAAAGTGATGAGGCCTTGGCGGTGGCGTATGAGTATACATTTAATGGCCAAAACTACGAGGTGGGGGAATTAACCGAAGATGTTCAAAACATTTCGGCCAATCAGGCAATATTTTTAAAGCTTTTGCGGCCAGCTCGTGTAGATATAAAAAGTACCACCTGGGATTTGATGATGAAAAACATTTACAACCTAAATGCCAACCAAATAACGCCAGAGGGTTTTGACTTGAAGGTTTTGTTCCGTGATGATCAATCTGGGATAGACAATGCTGTTTTCCAGGAAGGTGGGCCAGATGTAAAAGACAGGCAAATTGTTGAACTTATTGGTGCTGATAGGTTGAATCAAAACGGAAACCAACCAAGCGATGGTGTTTTCGACTTTGTGGAGGGCCTTACTATTAATTCTGAAAGCGGTTTGATTATTTTTCCGAACACCCAACCATTTGGCGAGGAAATAAACGAACTATTTCCGCCGGGACCTCTGGAGCAAAAATATGTTTATGATACGCTCTACAACACAACCAAAGCAGATGCGGAGCAGGTGGCTGGAAGCAACAAGTATTTTTTAAGAGGTTCATTTTTAGCAGGGTCTGCAAATGAGATAATGCTTCCGGGAATAAATATTTCCGAAGGTTCTGTAGTTGTGACTGCCGGCAATACCCCCTTAACAGAGGGAGTAGATTATGAAGTAGATTATAACCTTGGAAAGGTGACGATCTTAAGCCAAAATCTTCAGAATGAAAATATCAAGATCACCTATGAGAAAGCTGACCTTTTCAGTTTCCAGACCAGGAGCCTCTTAGGAACCCGTTTGGATTATAGGGTAAGTGATGACATCAATATAGGTGCCACGCTTCTATACCTTAATGAACGACCTCCAAATACCAATTATAGGGCTTCAATCGGGCAGGAATCTTTACGAAATACCAAGTGGGGACTCGATCTAAATTATCAAAAGGATTCCAGGTTCTTAACAAAAATGATTGATGCCCTCCCATTGATTGAAACAAAAGAAATATCTACTGTTACTTTTAATGGAGAATTTGCACAACTGATTCCCGGGACTTCCAATCAAATCAATGGGGAAGGAACTTCCTATATTGATGACTTCGAAGCCTCTGTTACACCTTTTAACCTTGGCGGAGGCTCGTTAAACTGGAAACTTGCTGCCACGCCACAAGGGTCTGCACATGTGACGTCTGCCGAAGGAATAGAAGCGAATTTCAGAAGGGCAAAATTAGCCTGGTATGTTATTGACAATTCATTTTACAGAAACGACGCTCCGGACCACATGACCGAGGAGGACTTGAAGAATCACTATGTCAGGCCGGTAATTCCTCAGGAATTATTTCCTCAACGAGACCGTGACCAGATAAATAACAACCTCCCTATTTTTGAACTGGCTTATTACCCTGCGGAACGGGGACAATATAACTACAATAATGAGGGCATTAATCCTGCTGATGGCACGTTTACCGATCCGGCAGCAAACTGGGGTGGAATTACCAGGGCCATTACATCGGATGTGGATTTCGACAAAACCAATATAGAATACATTGAATTCTGGATGATGGATCCTTTTATAGAAGGGGATTATGGTGTTGTAGACGGTTTGCGTGGAAATCAAAGGCAAGGTGGAAAACTGGTATTTAACCTGGGAACAATTTCAGAAGATGTGCTGCCCGATGAAAATCACTCATTTGAGAATGGCCTTCCCTCGGAATATCCTGGAGTGGCTGGTACCGACTATGAATTAACGCCGCTAGGCGGAAGACTGCCATTGGATGCCTCTGCTATAACCAATGGATTTGGAAATGGCAACCGGGAGAACCAGGACGTAGGACTTGAAGGCTGGAAGAGTGACCTTGAATTTGAAAAATATTTTAATGGAAACAATCAGGCACCCGCTTTAGATGCTGTAGCCCGCGCTCAGCTGGAAAATGATGCTTCTTCCGATGACTTCAGGTATTTTCTGGACCCGCTCTATGATCAGGAACAAGCCTCTATCCTTGAAAGGTACAAGCGGTATAATAACATGGAAAACAATACGCCTATCGTTGGCGACAATAACCTTGATTACACTCCTATTGGATCAAGTGAGCCAGACAATGAAGACGTGAATAATGACAATACCATTACCGCAAGATCTCAGGAACAGTATTATGAATATACTGTAGATATTGAAGAAGATGGCCTAACTGTAGGAGAAAACTTTATTGTCGATAAAGTGACCAGTTCCAACAATAAAGCTGGGGAGGAAGTTGACTGGTATTTGTTCCGAATACCCATTAGAGATGAAGATAGAAGAGAAGAAATTGGAACTCCAAACTTTAAAACGATCCGCTTTCTCCGTACCTATCTGACAGATTTTGAGACACCAGTGGTTTTACGGATGGCCAAATTTCAGTTGGTAGGTAGTCAATGGAGAAGCTATGAAAAAACCCTGCAGGAAGCACCTGATAATAAAGATGTGGATAATCCATTTACTGTCTCTGTAGTAAACATAGAAGAAAATGGTGACTTTATGGCAACAGACGGACAGGGAGAAGTTAAATCGATACCGTATGTGCTACCTCCAGGGGTTGAAAGGGAACAGGATAACACTACCCAATACACCAGACAGGCAAATGAGCAGTCGCTACAAATCTGTGTAGAGGATCTTGACGACGGAGAAGCCAATGCAGTTTATAAAAACCTGACGGTTGATATGATCAATTATGGCAGGCTGAAAATGTTCTTCCACGCACAACCCAATGGGGAAACAACTGTTGGCAACAAAGAAATGAGCGCATTTATCCGCCTGGGAACAGATTTTGAAAACAACTTCTATGAGATAGAAGTGCCGTTGGACATTACTCCTGAAAATGTAGGGAACGATAGGAGAGCAATCTGGCCATTGGCCAACGAAATTGATATAGCTTTAGATGCCTTGTATTCACTAAAATCTGCCAGAAACAGAGCCAGGGGCGAATCTCAGAATTACGAGGAGCTTTACACCGGGGATCATACCAATGAAAACGGCACCACTTATAAGCTGGCCATCAAAGGCAGGCCTGAGCTAAGCACAGTGCAGGTGGTGATGATAGGAGTCAGAAATCGAACCGGCGTTACCGAGGGCGATATTAATCTTAATACAGGAGCTAAATCCATTTGCATCTGGGCCAATGAACTCCGTGTATCCGATTTCGACCGCTCAAGTGGCTGGGCTGCCAATGCGAGGCTCAACACCAAACTTGCGGACTTTGCCAATATCACCACCTCTGCCCGCTATACAAGTTTTGGTTTCGGTGGCATTCAACAAAAAATATCTGAAAGAACACGTGAAGAAATAAAGGAATTTGATGTATCGGCAAACGTACAACTGGATAAATTACTACCCGAAAAGGCTGGCTTACAAATCCCGATGTACGTAAGCTACAGAACTACCGAAATTACTCCCGAATATGATCCGCTCGACCCGGATATTCCATTAGAAGCAGCACTCGCAGGCATTGAGAACTCCGAGGAAAGGGACGATTATGAACAAAAGGTGCAGGATAACACGGTGCGCAGAAGTATTAATTTCACGGGAGTAAAAAAGGTAAAAACCAACGAAGAAGCAAAAGACCATTTCTATGACATTGAGAATCTAACTTTTTCTTACGCTTACAGTGACATTTTTCAACATGATTATAGAACCGAATCTTATGAATTTAAATCACAAAGAGCCTCAGTTGCCTATAATTATGTGCCGAAGGAATTGATAATCGCACCTTTTAAAAATGTGAAATTATTCTCATCCCCTTATCTGGCATTAATTAAAGATTTTAATTTTTCGCCCCTGCCCAGTAGCCTTGATTTCAGGGCTGATGTAGTGCGTACATTTGCGAAAACCCAACTGAGAAACGCAAACTTAAGTACTGTGGGAATAGCACCAACTTTTGAAAAATCCTTTACTTTTAACCGCTTTTATGATGTCAGGTGGAACCTAACGCAAGGACTTTCTTTGGACTATAATGCCCGTGCCCATGCTATTGTTGATGAACCTTATGGTGCCTTGGATTCGGACAACGAAAGAGACGAGGTACTGGATAACTTGAAAAATTTCGGAAGAATGGAAAATTTCGACCAGTCTGTGGCCCTCAATTATAGGCTTCCATTAGATAAGCTCCCTTTCACCGACTGGATAAGTGCTGATTTCCGTTATGCGGCAGGCTATAACTGGGCATCAGGATCCTATAATCCCTATCTGGCAGACTCGGTCGTTTCCCTAAAAGAACTGTATGGAAATACCATCCAGAACACCAGGGAAAGAACATTGGCTGGTAATTTAGACCTGACCAAACTGTATAATAAGGTAAAGATATTAAAAGAAATTAATGAGCCTCCCCGTAGGAGAGGAAGAAATGAGGAAGCGGATACGATAAAATCAATAACTGACAATAAATTTTTAACCGGTGCGCTAAAGTTTTTAATGTCTGTTAAATCCATTAACATGACCTATTCTGTAAATGAAGGAACCTTACTTCCAGGTTACCAAAAAGACGTATTTTTATTTGGAATGGATAGTAGTTTTAACGGGCCGGGAATACCATTTTTATTAGGAAGTCAAAATCCTGAAATTCGGAAAGAAGCAGCGGCAAATGGATGGCTCATAGATTCTGCTGGCATCTTTAACGCTTTTAGCCAAACACAATCCGTTGACCTTAATATACGTGCAAACCTTGAACCTCTCAAAGATCTTCGCATTCAATTGGATGCAAGGAAACTGAGTACTTCCGGATACAGAGAAAACTTTAGCGTGATGGAGAACGGCGACTATAATGCAGTAAGCCCTAACCGATTTGGTAGTTATAGCGTTTCTTTTATAGGATTAAAAACAGCTTTTACCAAAAGCAACGATGAAAATATCTCTCCAATATTCCAGGATTTTGACAATTACAGGACTATAATTAAACAAAGGGTAGGCGCGGCCAACCAGAGCGATTTGGAATATAGCGAAAACAACCAGGATGTCTTAATTCCTGCTTTTGTCGCAGCTTACACTGGAAAAGATCCAAATGATGTGGACCTTACGCCGTTCCCAAAAATACCTTTGCCAAACTGGAGAGTTGACTATGCCGGACTAAGTAAAATACCAGCTCTAAGCTCCATATTTTCGTCCATTAATATAACCCATAGCTATAGCGCCAACTACAGTATAAACAGCTATACGAGTTCATCAAACTTTACCGATGCAGACGCGCTTAACTTAACTAACAATATTGTGGATTATCCGCTATCCCAGGATGAAGGTGGAAAATTAACACCAGTATATGCCGTAAGCCAAGTGGTAATTTCTGAAAGATTTTCTCCATTAATTGGGATCAATATAAGAACCAGAAGTAGGTTAAATGCAAGAATAGAGTATCGCAAAGAGCGAAATATTTCGTTGAATGTTGCCAATGCACAGGTTGCAGAATTAAATAGTAACGATATTTTGATTGATTTTGGCTTTACAAAAGCTAATATCAAACTTCCCTTTAGAACAAAAGGAAGAACTACGGTGTTGAAAAATGACCTGACTTTTAGACTAGGCTTGACTATAAGAGATACGGAAACTATCCAACGCAGGCTATCAGCCCCTCAATCCAGCGATAGCACAAATGCTAATAATGTGATTACAAGCGGTAACATCAATTATCAGTTAAGGCCAACTCTGGATTATGTGCTTAATCAAAGGCTAAACCTTCAGATCTATTTTGAGCGAACCATAAATGAACCTAAAATCAGCAGCTCTTTTAGAAGAAGCACCACTGCTTTTGGAACAAAATTGACCTTTAATCTGGCGCAGTAAAAAAAACAATGTAATTTTGAAATAAAAAATTTTATATGAACACACCAGAGACATTAAAGTACACGAAAGATCACGAATGGGTAAGAGTTGAAGGAAATGTCGCCTATATCGGCATCACAGATTTTGCCCAAAAAGAATTAGGAGATATTGTGTATGTTGAAATTGAAACTGAAGGTGAAACGGTAGATGAGGGTGAAGTTTTTGGAACTGTAGAAGCAGTAAAAACAGTATCTGATTTATTTATGCCCATTACCGCCAAAATTTTAGAATTCAATTCTACTTTAGAATCAGAACCCGAATTGGTAAATGACGACCCATACGAAAAAGGTTGGATGATTAAAGTGGAAGTTGAAAACGAGAGCGTATTGCAAAACTTACTTTCGGCAGAGGAGTACAAGGAGCTTATTGGCGGCTAAAAATAAAATTCTGAAATAAGCGAATAAAAAAATGATCTAATATATCTTAATCCAAGATTAACTATTTTAAATTATCATATTTGAACTCAAAGAAGCTGGTCGATGTTTTTTAGGTACAACTTATTCGGTATTGTCTGGGCTGCGATAAT
Organism: uncultured Flammeovirgaceae bacterium; assembly: GCA_946886805.1. The sequence continues at coordinate 12,176 of CAMPJM010000046.1, forward strand.
TCTTTTATTAACAGTTTCTCCAGGAGCTTCAATGCCTAAAACATTAGATTGGTCATTATTAGCATTTGATACATTTTCGCATTTTTTCGTATTTGGAATTTTAACATTCCTTTTAATTGTAGGTTTTACCAAACAGTATTCATTTGATAGGATCAAAAAGAATTCTGTTTCCTATGCGATTTATGCAGGCGTTGCATATGGATCCTTTATTGAAATACTACAGTCAATAATTCCTGGCAGGTATTTTGATTTTATTGATATAATTGCAAATTCAATCGGATGCCTAACAGGCTATATACTTTTTTATATAATTTATAAGGTAAATTTAAACTTTAAATAAAAATATTTGCTTATATTATTAAATAATAGATTAAGAAAATATTTAGTATATTTGATATTGCCAGAAAAATTATAGAAATTTAGAATTTAAAATACATCTGTAATGATAGAGAAGAAAAACCCAAAAGCAGACTTATCAAAAAAATCAGGTTTGTTTCTTAGTATTGGTCTTGTAATAAGCCTTTCGCTTAGTATAATGGCTTTCGAATGGAAGTTTTATGACGAAGGTAGCCTTGTAGACCTTGGTACTGTTGATGATAATTTTGAGGATATGATGGAAATTCCTCCAACACAACAGCCTCCTCCCCCACCTCCCGTAATTCAGCAACCTGAAATTGTTGAGGTTCCTGATGAAGAAGAAATCGAACAGGAAATTGAGGTGAACCTTGATATAGAAATCACCGAAGAGACTGTAATTGAAGATATTATTTTTGAAGAAGCTCCTGTAGAAGAGAAAGCAGACGAAATTTTTACCATTGTGGAAGAACAACCTTCTTTCCAAGGTGGAGGAAACGCGGCATTCCTTAAATGGGTAGGTCAGAATTTGAAATACCCTTCCCAAGCTCAAAGAATGGGCATCGAGGGAAAGGTGTATGTTCAGTTTGTAATTGAAAAAGACGGTACGGTCACTGATGTAAAAGCCATTAAAGGTATTGGTGGTGGTGCGGATGAAGAAGCTGTCAGGGTAATACAATCTGCGCCTAAATGGTCACCAGGTATGCAAAGGGGAAGACCAGTAAGGGTAAGAATGATTTTACCGATATCATTCCAATTGAATTAAGATCAAAAAGAAGATCAATAAATATATAGCCCCTGATTGGGGCTTTTTTATGGGCTGCAAACCTATAAGGTTTTGGAAACCTTATAGGTTTGTTTTCTTACACCTACTTTTTATTTGCCACCATTTTTTTAATTTCCAACAATTCGTCTCTCAAGCGTGCAGCTTCCATAAAATCCAGTTCTTTAGCTGCTTTCTCCATTCCTTTTTGCGTTTGCAATAATAATTTGTTGAGTTGATCCTTAGTCATATAAGCCACTACGGGGTCAGCGGCAACAGAGCTTTCATCACTTTCTACATAATACTGCTTACCATGTTTTTTAGAATCTGCAACTTTGGTTTGCCCTAAAATAGAATCTTTAGA
>CAMPJM010000047.1 GCA_946886805.1 uncultured Flammeovirgaceae bacterium
TGCTTTCCTTTCCGTTTCCAGGTTAGGACACTATTGGTGCTATCGTTGTGATCGATCCATTCAAATCCCTCAGGTTCGAAATTTTTCTCATAAAGCGCAGGTTCCTTTTTATATAACTCATTAAGGTCCTTTACCAGTTTTTGCACACCATTGTGCAGAGGATGGTGGTTTTCGTGCCAATCAAGGCTGAAATCATGTTGCCATTCGTGCCTTTGTGCAAACTCCCCGCCCATAAAAATCATTTTAGCCCCTGGGTGACCATACATATAGGCAAATAACAGGCGTAAATTACCAAATTGTTGCCAGTCATCGCCCGGCATTTTATTTATTAGCGAACCCTTGCCATACACCACTTCATCGTGAGACAAAGGAAGTGTGAACTTTTCAGTAAATGCATAATGAATGCTGAAAGAAAGCTGGCCCTGATGGTGACTTCTATAGATCGGTTCTTTTTTAAAGTAATCCAAGGTATCGTGCATCCAGCCCATCATCCACTTCATGTCGAAGCCCAGGCCTCCCGAACTGGTGGGATGGGTTACTCCAGGATACGCCGTTGATTCCTCGGCTACAGTAAAGACGTCTGTATGATTGTTGTGAACGGCATCATTAAATTCCTGTAGAAAAGAAATTGCTTCAAGATTTTCCCTTCCACCATATTCATTGGGGATCCACTCTCCCTCGTTTCGGGAATAATCAAGGTATAGCATAGAAGCGACAGCGTCTACACGTAAGGCATCAATATGGAATTTGTCAAGCCAATATAGCGCGTTGGCAATAAGGAAGCCCCGGACTTCATTTCTTCCATAATTAAATATGTCACTTTTCCAGTCGGGATGAAATCCCTTTCGTGGATCGGCATGTTCATACAAATGCGTACCATCAAAATAATGGAGTCCATGCACATCTACGGGGAAATGCGAAGGAACCCAGTCCAATATAACGCCTATACCTGCTTTATGCAGCTCGTTGATAAGGTGCATAAAATCCTGAGGCGTTCCAAATCTGCTTGATGGTGCAAAATAGCCGGTGATCTGGTAGCCCCATGAACCAAAAAAGGGATGTTCCATAACCGGCATCATTTCCACGTGCGTGAATCCCATATACTGGCAGTATGCGGGAAGCTCGTTTGCCATTTCCCGGTATGTCATAAATCTGCCATTCTCTTCAGCCACTTTACGCCATGAGCCAAGATGTAACTCATAAATGGAAATCGGTTTATCCAAAGGTGATCCGTTCTTTCTCTCTTTCAGCCATTTTTGATCAGTCCATTTATAATCGAGCGGCCATACTACAGATGCAGTATGAGGGGGCGTTTCCCAATGAAAAGCGTAGGGGTCGCCCTTCTCGGCTGTATGTCCGTTATTGGATTCAACAAAATATTTGTAATACTCGCCCTGGCCAAGATGCGGGATAAATGTTTCCCATATTCCAGAGCCGTCCCAGCGGGCATTCATAGCGTGACTTTGCTTGTTCCAGCCATTAAAATTTCCAATTACATGAATTGCCCGGGCATTAGGTGCCCAAACTGCAAAATACGTCCCTTTCACGCCTTTATGTTCGACCACTTGGGAACCCATTTTGTTATACAGGTGATAAAGTTTTCCGGCTTTAAAAAGTTGTATATCAAAATCAGTAAACAAAGAAAAACTTTCGCTGTTGTTTTGTACATCCGCTATTTTTACCTTTTCCGCCTTCTTTTTTGCTGGTGCCCTCTTAACAGGAGCTTTTTTTTCTTTTATATTTTCAGTTTTTGAATCTGCCATAAATTAGTTTTTAAAATAGTTCCGATAATGTCGCCTTCCGAAAACAAGTTTCGAATAGCCGTTAACAATTTTTTCTATACATCTCCAAATACCCAATCCCCAATCCCTAATACCCAATCATTAAACTAACTCCAACACTTGATTTCTCTTCATAATTGCTTTTATGCCCCGCAAGGGTATCATCACCCAGTCTGGTCTGTTATTTAGTTCATAATTTAATTCGTAAACTGCCTTTTCCAGAAGGTAGGTCTCCATTAAAACTGCGAGATCGTCCCTATCTTCGGGAATGAAATCTTTCCCTTTTACAGTTTCTAAATAAGCTTTCATGTAAAAACCGCTCATATAATGATACCACTGTTCTGCCCAGGGATTGAGGGTATTGATGTCATCCTTGCTATATTGATCGTTTAAAATCAATCCGCTGTAGGCTGCATAATGATAAGACCTTATCATGCCCGCTACATCCCGTAAAGGAGAGCGTTTTAATCTTCTTTCACTGAAACTACGGGCAGGTTCTCCTTCAAAATCCAGAATAACAAAATCTTTGCCCGTGAACAGTACCTGGCCTAAATGAAAGTCTCCATGGTTTCTGATTTTAACTACATCAAGCTTTTTCTTATAGATCCTTTTCATCATTTTCAGCACATCGTCTTTCATCGCAAAAACCTCTTCGGCCTCTGCCCTTACTTCAGGGGATAATTTCTTCATATTTTTATTCAGGCTCTGATAAGTACTTCTTACCAATGACTGAAGGGATGAAAATAAAGACCGTTGGTAATGGAGCGAAAACTCTTCCGGTTTAAAATCATTAAGGGTATTATTTGATGCTAGCGCTATGTGCATTTCGCCCGTTCTGACTCCGAGTAACCAGGTTCTTTCTGCCACGGGTGCCCCCAGTAAGATTTGGGTTTCTTCTGAAACATTGTCAAAATCCACAGGGTTGGTAAGACTGCCTTGCAGTTTTGGTTCCTGAAGGTTTTCCTCTACGTGAGTAAGAATTCTATCATTATAATTTCTAATCCTATCTAACATATAGGTCCAGGCATCTCCTTGATTAGGAACCATATTTTGCATCATGCCCAAAATCATTGTTTCCTTGCCATATTTCCACTCTATGGCTCCAACAAATTCAGGGATATGCTCAAATTTTGCTTCTTCACTTAAAAAGCGGTTTATTTCTAAATCGGGGTTAATGGCCTTATCTAGCTTTCTGTAAATTTTGAGAAAGAAATTGCTATCATAGACAATAGAAGTATTGCTTTGTTCTGCTGACAAAACTTTGGACTTTATCTCTTCATGTTCCTTTATATGCTGCTTCAATTTCTTTTTGCCATATAAGTATATTTCACTGTTTTTGAGATTGATAGTATGTTTGGCAGCCATTTTTGTAAATATAAATTGCTGTAATTCTCTCCCAAACAGAGCGTCGTAAAGTACCCCTTCTTCCTTGTCTACCGTAAGCCTACCTATCACGGCTTGAGGGTAATTTTCAAGCATTTTTTCTGCGTCTTTGCCTCCGCTAAATGTGACAGGCAATTGATAGATTTCCGGCATCCCACTTTCATAGCTTACTTCAATTAAAAGAACTACGCTGCCATTGTTTTTCATAGGAACTTCGGCATGATCGGTGATTTTTATGCTCTGAATATTCCTTGCTTTTCCCCCAAACCAGCGCATCTTGAGCAGATAATCAGGGAGTATTTCATTTTCAAGCTTTTCAAAAACCTCGTTTGTCAACATATCCTTCCATCTTTTTACTTCCATCGTTGGCAGGGCACCTTGTTCTTCAGGATTGGTATGAACATTCTTAAGATGGAACCAATGATAGGCATGTGGCGATAGGGTAAAGAAATACGGATTATCTTCTTTTACCTCAGGAAAGTAATTTTTACTAAAAATTTCTATGGGTGCATAGCCGCTAAATTCATTCAGATCTAATTCGGCTGCTTGAGAAAATCGGGAAAGGTTGACGACCACCAGGATTGTCTCATCTTCATAAGTTCTCGTAAAGGCCAAAACCTTAGGGTTTTCTACCTGTATAAATTTTAAATCGCCCCGGCCAAAAGCCTTGTATCTTTTCCGCATGTTGATCACCCGTTTCATCCACCATAGCAATGAAGAGGTATTCTGACGTTGGGTTTCGACATTTACTGCCTCGTAAGAATATTCAGGATCAAGAATAACCGGTAAATACAGCTTTTGGGGATTTGACTTGGAGAAGCCTGCATTTCTGTCGGGCGTCCATTGCATAGGAGTACGCACACCGTCACGGTCACCCAAGTAAAAGTTGTCACCCATCCCAATTTCATCACCGTAATAAATCACCGGGGTGCCAGGCAGTGAAAACAACAAATAATTGAGGAGTTCTATCTTCTTCCGGTTATTTTCCATCAATGGCGACAATCGGTGTCTTATGCCCATATTTATTTTTGCCTTTGGATCTTTTGCATACACTTTATACATATAATCCCTCTCCTCATCTGTCACCATTTCCAAAGTGAGCTCATCATGATTTCTTAGAAATATCGCCCATTGGCATGTGTCAGGAATTTCAGGAGTTTGGTCAAAGATATCCGTGATAGGATATTTGTCCTCCATTCTCAGCGCCATAAACATCCGTGGCATAACAGGAAAATGATAGTTCATCTGGCACTCATCACCTTCTCCAAAGTACGCAGCAGAATCCTCAGGCCACATATTTGCTTCTGCCAGTAATAAGGTACCCGGATAGGCCTTGTCGACATGAGCTCTTAATTTTTTAAGAAATGCATGAGTTTCAGGTAAATTTTCGCAATTTGTACCGTCTCTTTCAAAAAGATAAGGAACGGCATCGAGGCGGAAACCATCTACACCCATTTTACACCAGTAATCGATGATCTTAAAAACCTCCTCCTGAACCTGAAGGTTGTCGTAATTAAGATCAGGTTGGTGATGAAAAAACCTATGCCAAAAATACTGCTTAGCCACCGGATCCCATGACCAGTTCGAAGCTTCATAATCCTGAAAGATAATCCTGGCATCTTTAAATTGCTTAGGATCGTCCGTCCAAACGTAGTAATCTCTTTCTACTGAACCTTGCGGTGCTTTACGAGCCCTTTGAAACCAGGGATGTTGATCAGAAGTGTGATTAATAACCAACTCTGTGATTATCTTCAAATTCCGCTTATGCGCTTCTTTCATCAATTTTTTGAATTGTGAAATATTGCCATAGGAAGGATTTATACTATAATAATCTGCAATGTCATAACCATCATCGCGCAGGGGAGAAGGGTAAAATGGCAAAACCCAAATAGCCGTTACTCCAAGATCTTCCAAATAATCCAGTTTCTCCAGAAGGCCCTGAAAATCACCAATTCCATCGCCGTTCCCGTCATGGAAAGCTTTTATATGTAACTCATATATGACGGCATCTTTATACCAATGAAGCTTGTCATCTAATACGGTTTTGTTTTCTGCCATGGTTGTTAGTCTAATTTTTTGGTTTTTTATTTATTGCACTAATAATTCCTTTTGAATCTTACTGTTCCACCTTAAATACATGCGCCGGCATGTCATAGGGGTTTAGTTCAACATAATTCCATTCGCTTCTCCAGTGATATTTGCTGCCACTCAGCAAGTCCTCTAAAGTGTAAGTTTTATGGGGTTCTATGCCGAGCTTTTCAATGGGGATCCTCACATGCGCCCCCTGGGTGTGATATGGGTCAAGATTTACTACCGTAATAATGATATTCCCGGTTTGCGAGTCTGCCTTTGCATAACATATTATCTGATCATTAGAAGTTTCTGCAAACTCAATATTCCAGGTAGTTTGTAATGCGGTATTTTCTTTTCGGATTTTATTTATTCGAGCAATAATATCCTTAATTTTTGTATACTTATCCCAGTCCCAATGCTTTAGCTCGTATTTTTCGTTGTCGACGTACTCTTCTTTTTTTGCATGAGGAGTATTGATACCAAACTCATATACAGGGCCGTAGAGGCCGTAGTTAGACGACATGGTCGCCGCTAAGATAAGCCTGAGAATATGTGCATTTTCCCCTCCATAAGTGAGGAATGGCGGAAGGATATCGGGTGTGTTGGGCCAGAAATTAGGACGGAAATAGTATTTTAGGTTAGTTTTTGCCAGCTCTGTCATGTATTCCTCTAACTCTTCCTTGGTATTTCTCCAGGTGAAATAGGTATATGATTGGGTAAACCCTACTTTTGCCAATCGCTCCATCACCCGTGGTCGGGTAAAAGCTTCCGCAAGAAAAATTACCTCAGGATTGGTTTTTTTAACTTCCCCAATCATCCATTCCCAAAACGGAAATGCTTTGGTATGTGGGTTGTCAATTCTGAAAACCGCAATGCCCTGGGCTATCCAATAGTCGATAACAGATTTCAATTCTATCCACAGGTTTTCCCAATCATCGCTTTCGAAATTTATTGGCAAAATATCCTCGTATTTTTTTGGAGGGTTTTCGGCATACTGTACGGTGCCATCGGGCCGCCATTTGAACCACTTTGGATGTTCCTTTACATAAGGATGGTCAGGAGCGCATTGGTAGGCAATATCCATGGCAATTTCTATGTCAAATTTTTTTGCTTCCTGGATCAGATCTTTAAAATCTTTTAAACTCCCTAATTGAGGGTGAATCGCTTTATGACCACCTGTTTTGTTGCCGATAGCCCAAGGAGAGCCCGGGTCGTCCTCGCCTGCGGTTAAGGAATTATTCTTCCCTTTCCTGTTTTTTTCGCCAATAGGATGAATGGGAGGGAAATATAAGGTATCAAAGCCCATATTAGCCACTCTAGGAAGCAGTCGCTTTACATCTTTGAAAGTGCCATGTTTGCCTGGTTCAGGGGAAGCTGACCGGGGAAACAATTCATACCAGGTGCTGAATAGCGCTTTTTTCCTTTCTACCTCAATAGTAAATTCCTTTGGGTAAACGCTAGCCATGGTTTTGTCCCCGGCACCAGCTCGGGCAACTACTGCGGACAGCTCCTTGCTTAGAGCCAGGGAAACCCGTGAACCGTTGTTTGATTCGCTTTTAAAATCCTGACTCCATTTAAGAAGCTGCTTTTTGTCATTTCCACTAATGTTATTGGTTGCTTTTTCTAAAATTTCGGAACCGATCAACAACTCTACATGTATATCCTGATTTGCTTCATGTTTTTTTTTAAGGCCTTTTTTCCAGGTTGTAAAGTGGTCTATCCAAGCCTGAACTTTAAATTGATAATTTCCTAATTTCTCGGGATGAAAAACAGCCTGCCATCGATCATTCATAATGAGTTTCATGGGGAGTTCGGCCCATTTGCCTTCGGAGGTGTGCTTTATCAAAATGCTTGCATTTACCTCATCATGTCCATCACTAAAAATATCAGCAGAAATTTCAATCGGTTCGTTTTGCACTGTTTTAGCGGGGAATTTCCCTTGCTCCACCTGAGGTGAAACATTGGAAATTATCACCCTTTGGCGGCCATTTGGCTGAGGTGTTGATTTTAGTTTTTTCGTAGGAAGTTCGGTTTTTATTGCTTTTATAGCTTTTGATTTTTTTGCAGCTGTAGTTTGTTTTTCCTGGACCATAGTTCTAATTGCTATTTGGGAAATAAGTTTTCAAGTATTTATGTACTTTAGACTTATAACAGATTACAAGCTGGCATGTTTAGGATTTTTGTCTTACGACAGAAAGGGAGGAGGATTCAGATAAAGTGCTGAAACCGTTATTCGGGGTTTCTTATTCCTGCACTTTTTTTTCTGCGCCGCTAATATTAAGGTCTGTGAGGACACAGACCTTGGGTTCGGAGCGTCAAACCACCTCGTCATTGCGAGTCAATTTTTTTCTTTTCGAAAAAATTGATGTGGCAATCCCCTGAAACGGAGAGTGGATTTTGATTAAGGGGATTGCCACACTTTTAGCTTACTTCTATCTCATCGGGGTTTCTTATGCCTGCTCATTTTCTTTCTGATTTGCTAATATTGAAGGTCTGCGAGGACACAGACCTTGGGTTCCGAGAACCAAACCTACTCGTCATTGCCGCATCAATTTTTTCTTTTCGAAAAAATTGATGCGGCAATCCCCGAAACGGAGCGCGGAGGTTTTTCACAATGACGATTATTGTTACTACACTAAATTATAAAAACAGTCATACTTCTGGGGCCGTGCGCTCCGATCACCAATGATTGTTCAATGTCAGCAGTCTTGGAAGGCCCCGCAATTAGAACTCCATAACCGGTCTCATTAATTTTTATTCTCTTGTAGAGTTCGTGCAGATCTTTCAATATTGATTTTTCTTCCAACAGCACTACCAGATGTTGGGCGATAAAGGGCAAAGCGCGATGGCTGAAATCTTCTTCTTCAAACCAAATAGCGGCGTTTTCACTCGCTCCCCATCTGCCTTTTATGACCGCTACTTCTAAATCTTCCAATAAATGAGGATCTGTAATCGTTTTTATATCAACAGTTCCTGTTACGGAAGGTAGCATGGAAATTATTTTTAAACCATCAACGAAGGTGTTTTCAAGATAATTCTTAATTTCTGCCAAATCTTTTATAAGGAATGACCTGCCCCCGTTAGATTCTAAAGATCTTTGGTATGTTGTTACCAGACTTTCTGAACCAAGTGAAAAAGAAGGTATTTCCGGCAAATCTTTGCTGGCCGGTTTATTCTTAAGAATGGCATTTAATATTATTTCCCTACTTTCCATTGTCGCTGCTTTTGTTTTTCTTATACCATTCTTTAAAACTCTCTTGTGGAACAGAAGGCAGGTCCCTTTCTTTTCCCCAGGGATTAGAATTATTGTACACCATACCTTTGGGAGCAGTTTTAAGGACTTTTCGCATCATCTTCCCGAAAAAATTATATAAACCTGGTTTTCCTAATATAAAACCTCCCGTTTTCATGCCTATTTTTTTTGACGCAGGCATATGACCTTCAGATGCTATAACCTGTCGCCATTTATAAAGCTGATCATGGATATCTATCTTGACAGGGCAAACATCGCTACAGGAGCCACAAAGAGTGGATGCAAAAGGTAGGGTGCTATGTTTCTTAAGATCAATTCCCGGGGATAAAATGGAACCGATAGGACCCGGAACGGTAGAGTCGTAGCTATATCCGCTGCTTCTCCTGTATACCGGACATGTGTTCATGCAAGCTCCACACCGAATACATTTTAGTGAGTTTCTAAAATCCTTTCTTCCTAATTGCAAGGTTCTACCATTGTCTACCAGAATAATATAGAGCTTTTTATTTTTGTCTGGTTTGTGAAAATGAGACGTATAGTTTGTAATACTTTGGCCAGTAGCACTTCTTGCAAGCAATCGCAGGAAAACGCCGAGGTCTTCAGCCCGCGGAATTATTTTTTCTATTCCCATAGAGGCAATATGTATTTTGGCAAGGTGGGTTCCCATGTCGGCATTTCCTTCGTTGGTGCATACCACAAAGCCCCCCGTTTCTGCAATTCCGAAATTGACTCCTGTCATTGCTGCATCAGCATTAAGAAATTTCTCCCTAAGGTGAATCCTTGCAGCTTCGGTTAAATATTGCGGGTCGTCTGCCCCAGCGGCGGTTCCCAGGTTTTCATGAAATATTTTTCCAATGTCCTGCTTCTTTAAATGAATTGCAGGCATTACAATATGGCTTGGTGGTTGTTTTGTAAATTGGATAATCCTTTCTCCAAGGTCGGTATCCACTACCTCATATCCTTTTTCTTCTAAAAAATGATTAAGCCCTACCTCTTCTGTTAAAATGGATTTACTCTTTACAATATTTTTGATGCCGTTCTCCTGTAAAATAGCAAGTACATGTTCATTATGCTCTTTTGCATCCTTTGCCCATAGTACTTCAATGCCATTTGCCTTAGCGTTTTTTTCAAAATCAATGAGGTATTGGTCTAGATTGGCTAGCACGTGGTCTTTTGTTTTGGAGGCTGTCTCCCGTAGGAATTCCCATTCAGGAATTTTGTGAGCAACCTTATCGCGCTTTTCCCTTACATGCCAGAGGGTGTCGTCATGCCATTTTGTTCTTTCTCCATCTTTTATAAATGCGGCGGCGGCTTCGGCATGGCTTGTCATATAGTAGAATTTTATTTTTCTCTTAAAGTTAAAGACATCAAGTTTAATTAAAAATTATTTCACAACCTTCCTGAGGATACCTGATAGCCACTTACTTTGTCCGGTGTTTCACTTAATTTAATAGTTTATCTTGTTCTCCTTTGCCTTCCACTCCTCAAAAGCATGAATAGCTTCTTCCCTCATGAATTGGATCATTGGGATTTTTCGTTCTGCCGGGGGCAGTTCAAATTCCGATTCAATAAACTGATCATCAAACCCTGCATCTGCAGCATCTTTTTTCGTATTTGCATAATAAACTTTGGAAGGTCTGGCCCAATAAATTGCTCCCATGCACATGGGACATGGCTCACAACTCGTATAAATTTCACAGCCGTCCAGTTGAAAGCTTTTCAGAGCTTTGCATGCTGCTCTTATTGCTACTATTTCGGCATGTGCTGTTGGGTCATTCAGCTTAGTTACCTGATTGTAGCCCGACCCGATAATTATGCCATTTTTTACAACAACAGCTCCAAAGGGACCGCCTTTTTTTCCTTTGATAGCGATCAACGATTGCTCAATCGCAGCCATCATAAATTGCTGTTCATTTTTCATATTGGTACAATATAGATATAAAAAAAGCAGTAAATATTAGCTTTTACTAATAACCTACTGCTCTTCTATATTATAATTTAGGAATTATTATCGATACATTACTGCATTTACAGCGTCGACTGTTCTTTTTACATTAGGAAGAATCACATCAATAAGGGTAGGAGCATAAGGTAGTGGCACATCCATATTGTTAATTCTATGTATCGGAGCGTCAAGATAATCAAATGCATGTTTTTGCACGTGATAAGTGATTTCTGAAGCGATGGAAGACAATGGCCACGCTTCTTCAACGATTACAAGCCTGTTTGTTTTTTTAATCGATTTAACGATTGCTTCATAATCAATCGGACGTACAGTTCTTAAATCAATTATTTCTACCGATACGCCATTTTTTTCCAACTCAGCTGCTGCTTCCAATGCAACTTTTATTATTTTACCAAAAGAAACTATGGTTACATCATTTCCTTCTTTTACCACTTTAGCTTCTCCAATTGGAATAAGGTATTCCCCTTCTGGAACTTCGCCTTTATCTCCGTACATGAGTTCAGATTCCATAAAAATTACAGGATCGTTATCTCTTATAGAAGATTTTAGAAGACCTTTTGCTTCATATGGGTTAGAAGGCACAACTACTTTCAATCCGGGGCAGTTAGCATACCAGTTTTCGAAATTCTGAGAATGTTGAGAACTTAACATTCCGGCATTTCCCGTAGGACCTCTAAAAACTATAGGAATTGGAAACTGACCGCCTGACATTGACATCATTTTAGCAGCTCCATTGATAATCTGGTCTATTGCAACAAGTGAGAAATTAAAAGTCATGAATTCAATTATAGGCCGTAGTCCATTCATTGCTGCACCCACGCCCACACCAGTAAAGCCTAACTCAGCAATAGGGGTATCTATTACCCGCTCCGCTCCGAACTTGTCCAGCATGCCCTGGCTTACTTTATAAGCACCATTATATTCTGCTACCTCTTCTCCCATCAGGAACACTTTTTCATCGCGTTCCATTTCTTCTATCATCGCTTCATTTAATGCTTCCCTGAATTGTATTTCTCTCATTTGTACATTATTAAAATTTTGCGTTGTAAAAATAAGGATTCAACAATGAATTCACAAAACTTTCCACGTTAATCCAACTTAAAAAGGCAAAAAAAAACCCAGACTCATTGTCCGGGTTTTTTTTTGTATTAAACTTAAATTTTTATTTTAATGTATTTCTGAATTCTTCAGTAGTTGCATAATCAGCAAATTCTAAATCATTCATTGCATCTTCTTTTAAATCAGGGTTGATTTCAACCGCTTCACCTAAATGCTCATAAACACCTTCTTCATTTTGAAGTCTGGCAGAAGCAATTGCAGCAGCATAATGTGCTAGTGCATAGTCGCTTTCCATTTCTATAACTTCTTCGAAAGTAGTTAAAGCATTTTGGTAATCATCACTTAATAATTGTGCAAGACCTTTGTTGAATAGGTTTTCAACATTTTCTTCAGAGTTTGACAAGGAAGTGATTGCTTCGCTATACAATCCGCTTTGTAATTGCAACGAACCGCTAACGCCACTTGTTCCGCTTACGATATCTTCCGATGGGCTTAACTCAAGTGATTTTTGATTCATTTCAATTGCTTTAGCTCTGTTTCCTTGCATAAGGTAAGCAACTGCCAGGTTATTGTATACCTCAGCTGATTCTTGCTTATTTAAAGAAATTTCGAACTGCGTGATAGCTTTTTCAATGTTTTCGTTTTTATCGGCATCATTTGTTGCTTCTCTAGCCATTTGTAAATAAACAGCACCTAAATTGTTGTGAGAAGACCAGCTGTCGTTTTTCTTAGTTGCAGCTTTGTAGATAGCTTCTTTTTCGTCCAAAGAAGGAGTTAAAGAGGCTGCATAGCTCAATTCTTCATCAGAAAGCGTATCAGCACTGATTTCACCAGCAGCAATTTGTTTTGCTAACACTGCAATTTCAGCATCTGGTTTCTTTTCTTTAACAGTTAATATTTCTGTTTTAGCAACCCTTAATTCTGGGTAGATATCAGTGAATACTTGTCTGTAAGTAGAAAGTTTTTGAAGATTATCTTCTTTTTCTTCGAAAGTTCCAGAGCCATTAACGATGTCTAAATACTCTTGTTTTTGCTCATCTGTGATCTCATCATATTCCTGAAGTTTTTCTTTGAACATAGTCCAGTCTTCAACAACAGGCTTAATTACAAAGTCAATAGAATCTGCCATTCCTTTATAATCGTAGTTTCTCATTTTACCTCTGTAGTAATTTTCGATTACTTCAGCTCTGTCTTGAGCAAGGTTTTCGTTAACTCTTTCTGGACCTTCAGGAGAGTGAGCACCAGTAATAGTAACTGTTCTGGTAACATTCTTGTCTGCTATAAAAGCATCTAATGAATCACCTCTGTCACTTCTTTTTTCTGATGATCTTAAAACAGAACTTCCTTGTGGGAAATAAAATGGAATTGTAGTTGGTACAAGTTCTTCCTCATTGTTATAACCGTGGTCTGCATAAGCAGAATAGTATGAATCCTGAGCAAGAGCGGATGTTGTAATGATTCCGTCTGCAACTTTCATACGGTCAGTTTCTTTAGATTTACCGTTGCCAGTATCTGTTGCAACACCTTGAACCATTAAGTCGCCGTTTTTCATTGCTGGATCATAAGCAAACGAAAATACTTCGGTTTGTCTTGGTTGTTGGTCATCACTATTTGGGAAATCTTCTTTTTTAAAGTCGATGCTTCCCAGGTCAATTTCCTGTTCACCGTAAACGTAGAAAGTTCTAACGGTATATACTTTGTCTTCTTTAAGCATTTTAACTGGTAATAAAGCCGACATTTCAAATTTTACGCTATCTCCGTGTAGTTCTAATGGTGAAGGCACTACAGTGAGTTCCTGATCTTCAGCCATCTTAACCATTTTATTTAGCGCACAACCAGAAATAGTTATAGTTCCAAAAAGAACTATCGCAAAAATTAATTTTCTCATTTGAGTCATGGTTTAAAAATTTTGATTGAATGTAATGCGAAATTATTGTTATATAATTACATCTGCAATTATAGAGTGAAAAATTTCTCCTGCCAAATATAAGATTTGAACAAGAAGAATGCTATCTTTGTTTTAAAAATTATTCATAAAATGAAAAAAGTACAAATTTTCTTTGAAGAACAAGCCTTCGGAGTTTGCACAAAATTGGGTGAAAAGTTAGGCCTTCCAATC
>CAMPJM010000048.1 GCA_946886805.1 uncultured Flammeovirgaceae bacterium
CCTACTACTATGCTTATCCCTACTATCAAAAGGAAAGGGGAGTGCCACCCCCATAAATTGGCTAAGTACAAGCCAATCGGGATCCCCATCACCTGACTGCTGGCGAACGCCATTTGTACAAAGCCCATCACCCTTCCTCGCTTCTCCATTGCAAAAAGATCGGTAATGATCGCAAAAGTTATTGACCCTATCACTCCCCCAAAAACTCCTGTCACAATTCTTGCACATAGCAGGAAGAAATAATCCGGTGCAATTCCACAAAAGAGGGTGCCTATAATAAAGCCGATATAGAAGAACAGTAATAACTTTTTTCGGTCAAATTTATCGGCAAAGCCTGCAGCAAGCAGACCAGAAAGACCAGCACTAAACGCATACGCAGATACCACCCAACCGAACTGCTGGGGAGTAATATCCAATTCCAACATAAGCTGTGCCCCCAACGGAGACAGTACCATAAAATCAAGTATGATAGTAAATTGTAAAATCGCCAGTATCGCAATAATGAAAATTTGGTATCTTGAAAACGTTGGTTTAGGTTTAGAGTCTATGTTGTTGTCCATAGTGTGATCGATAGAAAAATTATAAGAGTTGTTGAGTTGAATAGATATTTCAACAAAGAGACAAATGAAGATAGATCTAAATAAACCCGTTGCGTGAATTAAATGAGTCTAATAAAAATCATTGAAAATTAGGCCATTTACTCCCTCTCTCTTTAGGAGAGGGCAAAGGTGAGGTTAAATAAAGTACTAATTTTCAATGATTTTTAATTGCTAATTTTGATTCCACACAACTGATTGAGTTAATCGGGAAGCTCTTCACAATAGTAGCCTGCCTGTTTAACTATTTCAATTACTTCACTTGCCTCAATAGCATTAGCTTCTACTCTTAAAACCAAATCCCTGTCCTCCATATCCACATTCCACAACAATATCCTGGACTCTGCTTCTATGTATGCTGCAATATTTTTTAGATCATCCTGCAACCGGAGATTAGTTTTAAAAACTAGTACATCGGTATTTATCATAAGTGACGTCATAACTTTGGATTTCAAAAATTTATAATTTATTATGATGGTTTCAGGGCTTTCAAAACAAGCTCCAATGTTTTATTCATAATTTCTTCGTTCAATACAAAATTTTCAGTTCCCGGCAGTCCTTTCTTTTCCATATGGAATTTCACCAGCGTATACAAAGGAGAAAATGCCAGCGACCAGTAAACTTCTAAAGGCAGGGACACAATTTCTCCTTTTTCGGTTGCATTTTGTACAAATTGCTTCATCACTTGCCGGAATCTCACATTGGCCTTGTCAAGCGCAAGCCCTATGTATGGCGAAAATTTTGCTTGCTCCAGAAAGTGCATGCTTAAAGTGTTTTCGAGGCAATATTTAATTCTATTCATCCATTGCACCTTTAGGCCCTCATTAAAATGCATGCTAGGATCAAAATTTTTCAATGTAACATCTCCCATTTTGTCGAATTCTTTAATGCATAATTGTATAATTAGATCTTCCCGGTCTTTAAAATAAATATAAATAGTAGCAGGAGATACGTTTGCTGCTTTGGCCAACTTATGCATACTCAGACCGTCAAAGCCTTCTCTTACTATTATTTCAATAGCTTTGGAACAAATCAATTCCTTTTTCTTTTCATCCCGTTTTCTCATACGGCAAATATAAAAGAACGAACGTTCACTTATAGATTATTTTGATATTTTTTTTTGAATGGAAAATTTCAGGTTTATAGTGTTTTATATTTATTTGAATGCAAGCTAAAGACGCGAAGTGACAACCCTATGTCAGCAGGTTGTCGCTAATAATAATATTTTTTTAGATATACCTTTATGAACAAAGACAGCTATAGGAAAATACAATTGGGCAGTAAGGAGGAAAGCAAAAGTAGTCTCCCATGGCAGGAGACTATTGAAAATACATTGTGAAGTAGCTTCTACGCAACTCCGACAAAAAGATGAACCTACTATTTTGCTATCTCTCCAAAGTTGGACACCAACCGGACGACGGCTAATTTTTGTAACTGCCGGGAATATTGCCGAAGGTAATGGCTATTCTGTTCCAGGAATTAATCTGGCAGATTGCCAAAGTTATATTCGCAATTTGTTCTTTGGAATAATACTTGACCATCCTTTCAAAAGCCTCATCAACATCAGATTCTGAGATTTTTGTTAAGGTCTCCGTAAAATGTAAAAGCGCCTTTTCTTCTCCCGTATAGCAGGGTGCTTCTTCCCAGGCAGGTAAAAGATAAAGGCGGTCAAAACTTTCTCCTGCTTTTATCGCATCCTTATGATGCATATCAAGGCAGTAGCCGCAGCCATTGATTTGCGAAGCCCGTACCTTGATCAAATGAGTAAGTCTGTGATCAATTCCAGATTCTTTTAGATATTTCTCAACATTCTGCATTACTTCATATAGCCCTTTGGGTACTTCCTGAAAACTTATTCTTTCCATTTCTCTTGTTTTATTTGATTCAGGTTAAAGACAATGGTTGAGCAGGAAGCGTGACAATTCACGAGAAATATTTTTTAAACTTCGAGCGTTTTTCTCACCTTATATCAATTCCTATTTAAATGAACCACACATTTGGACTTAATGCCGTTCACTTATATCATTCTGAGCGTTAAAATGCTGGAGCTTATCGGGATTGACGATAATATAGATTTTGTCAATTTTATTACCCGTCATTTCAAAAACCATCACTCGAAAAACAAGGCTTTGATGGAAGAAAAGAATTGCCGGACTATGGTTAACCGAAAGGAATTTTTTTGGAGAACCAGGCACATATTTATGCCAAAGCGCTTTCAGGAATTTGTACACCCGGTCTTCCCCTTCTAAGATTTTTCTTGCCGCCGAAGCTTTTGGACCTCCGTCTGAAATAGACTGAACGCTTGCTGATAATAAAGATTTTACTTTTTCGATATCTGTATTTGAGATAGCCTCGGCAAGTTGTTCCATGATCTCTGCATTTTCCTTCTTTGGATGAAGTGGCTGAGCGGGATAAGGTGCTATTTTCTGCTTCGCCCTTTTTAAAAGTTGCCGGGAATATTCTGTAGTTATTTCTAATATCTCCCCAATCTCCTGATGTGGAAAATCGTATGTTTCTTTTAAAATAAATACTGCTCTTTCATGAGGCTTCAATTTTTCTAGCAGCACCAAAAGAGAATAGTTGAGGATTTGCGATTGATCAGCTTCTGAATAAATTGTTTCCTCAGTAAATATCGGGACAGGTAGCCAGTTGCCAGGATAAACCTCCTTTCTGTTTCTCAATGAATTTTTGAAGTTGATTGACTTATTAATTACAGTTTTAACCAGATAATTGAACGACGAAGTGATATTTTCCTGCTCTCCTAAAATAAAGTTGTTGAGAGATTCCTGAACGATATCCTCTGCTTCGAAATAGTCCCCCACAATATTATAAGCAAAAGGAAATAATTTCGCTTGATAATGATTAATCTGAGAATCTAGACTTTCTGCTTTTAACATACCTTTTTCCGTTAATGGCGGTTACCACCTTACATCTAACGACAAATTAGTGAATGTAAGCGTGACATTTTTTGTTAAAATAAGTATAACCGAATCCTAATGTCGTTGTCCCTTCTGGAGTTTGTGGGTAAATGAAGTGGCTTTCCTATAGCTCTAAATATTTCTTCTTCAGCAAAGAACAAATTTTATACCTTTCGTCTTTGGTGTCTTCATAAACCGCCTCAAGCAATTCATAAACATGTTTTATTCCAATGCGCTCGGCAAATTCAAACGGTCCATAAGGATATCTTGTCCCAAGCTTCATAGCCATATCTATGTCTTCGACTGAGGCTGCTTTTTCCATAAAGGTATAATAAGCCTCATTAATAACCATAGACAAAATCCTCGGCGTAACCATTCCTACCCTATCTTCCACAAAAGAATATTCTGTTTCCAATTGACCGCAAATTTTGGTAATCACTGCCTGGTCTTTCTCGTTTTTTACAGTTAATTCGAGTATGGGTCGATTAAATAATGAGGGGAGCCCATTAAAGCCGGCGATAACGCAATTTATTGGGCCATAGTGGTAAGTCAGGGCGGCAAGGCTGGTTTTCGGAACATTGCAAAATATGGTTTTGTCTTTCCGGTTTTTGAAAAGCTCTAGATTTTCTTTAAATTCATTTACAGAAAAATCAAAGATTACATTTGCTTTTTCAATAGCCAAGGCTTTCATCTTTGATTGGCTTAAAAAGGAAACACTTATCTTTTTAGATCTACTTTTAGTTTTTCCAGTGAAATCAAACTTATTTTGGAATTCTCTGTAATTTATTTCGTTTCCTATTACAAGTATTTCCATACTTTTCTAAATTGAGTAAAATTATTAAATCTTATTGCTAATTAACAACTTATGTCAAATACTATAGTTTATTCTCCTGATGCACCTGAGCCGATAGGACCCTATAGCCAGGCTGTCCTAAAAAATGGAACGCTTTACGTTTCCGGGCAAATAGCAATTAATAAATCAACTGGAAACCTCGTTTCAGGTTCAATTGAAGAAGAAACAGAACAGGTCATGAAAAATTTAAAGGCAGTCTTGGCCGCCGCCAATCTTACTTTTTCCAATGTTGTAAAATGCAGCATCTTCGTAAAGGACCTGAATAATTTTACTAAAATTAATGATATTTACGGGAAATATTTCGAAATAAACCCTCCGGCAAGAGAAACAGTGGAGGTTAGCCGCTTACCCAAAGATGTAAATGTCGAAATCTCCTGTATAGCAGTGTTAGAATGATTTTGCTCCCCGTTAAACGAGAAACAATAGTTTTACCATTTCCCGCGGATGAAGTTGAGAAAAAGCTTTGGCTTTCTATTTTCCCTGTCAAGGCTGGGGAAAGCATGCCTGATAAAAGGGATGAATTGTTTTTGTTTAATGGTTGGATAAAGAACAGAAAATTCAAAATTTCCAGAAGGTTGCGAAGCCCGGAAAACTTCCTGCCGCTGATGAAGGGGAATATTGAGGAAACTTCGTTGGGGAGCCTTTTATTTATTCGATATAGCCTGTTTTTTAGTTCTATTTTTTTCCTGATTTTTTGGTCTATTGTAACCCTTTTTCTGACCTTTTTCTTTGTTTACTTCTACGGGATCATTTTATATGCAGCCATTTCCTTTTCTTTAGGAATAGGAAATTATGTTGTGGCCGTTGCAAATTTTAATATGCAGGTAAAAAAAAGCAAAATACTTTTGGAGGAGATATTGGTAAAATCGTGAAGGAGTGCTAGCTCGAGCGGAGAATAAAGATGCAATTTACGATAATAAAGATTATCGAACTCATTCTTGAAGGTAATCTAAATCGTTAAGGAAAAACTTACTCATTGAGGCAGGTAGCGCAATTTTTTAAATCGCTTTTTTATGTTTTGAGTTAATTCTTTAAAATCAAGGTAGCATACCTTACCCCCAAATTTACGCTTGATCCAATTCTACCGCTATAAAAATCTACTTCAAAAACCGGCGATAAGATGGCTCCTGCTTCAGGGGAGTTGCCGACAGGCTGAGGGGTTTTTAAGGCGGGAAAAACGAATGAGGTGGTTTGAAGCTTTAACTTATTTAAGGGGATTACACTTATTATCAATAAAATAAAGTATTTTTAATATTATGAAGAACCATATTTTTACCGCCCAAATAGAAAAAGATAAGGAAACAGGAATGTATGTAGCAATCGTGCCAAACCTTCCTGGGGCCTATACGCAAGCTGCCACTTTAGATGAATTGCAAAGGAATCTGAAAGAGGTGATTGAACTGTGCCTTGAAGAGCTCAGTTCGGATGAACTGAATGATTTATCTGAATTTATCGGGTTCCAACAGATTTCCATTGTGGTATGAGTAAGTTGCCCTTAGTAGATAGCAAAATTTTTGAGAAGTTACTATTAAAGCAAGGTTTTGAGATCAAAAGACAGAAAGGAAGTCACGTCTTTTATAGACATACCGATGGAAGATATACAACCCTTCCCCACCATGGCGGCAGGGATTTAAGCCGATCTTTAATACGAGAAATACTAAGGCAGATAAAAATAACCCCGGAAGAGTTTATTGAACTGATCAAAGCTCAATAACCACTTCCGCAATCTTTGTGTCTTTACAAATAACAATCTCCATTAAATTCCCCGATTCCTTATTTGAGATTTCTTCCTCGTGGAAGCACATTTTTTTGTACTTTTGCTTTGCCTTATATAGGAAATATAGAAGAATTGCTTTGAATTTGCTTGTTGAATTCTAAAGCAATTTTCTTACTATTAAAGGATTAGTAATAGATTTATCAAATACAAAAAGCCAATAGCTAACTGCTAATCGCTAGAGCCAATAGCTAAAATATCAATGGAAAAAGAAGTAAGAGTAAGATTCGCACCAAGTCCTACAGGGGCATTGCATATTGGAGGAGTAAGAACAGCCCTTTATAACTATTTGTTCGCAAAGAAGAATAAAGGCACGATGATTTTACGGATAGAAGACACTGACCAAAATCGCTTTGTGGCAGGAGCAGAAGAGTATATTGTTAATGCCTTGGAATGGTGTGGAATCAAGCCGGATGAAGGACCAAATTATGGTGGGAAATTCGGGCCGTACAGGCAATCTGAAAGAAAGGGCATGTACATGGACTATGTGATGAAGCTGATTAATGAAGACAAGGCATATTATGCTTTTGATACCCCTGAGGAATTAGACGCCATGCGCGATAGACTAAAGGCGGCAAAGGTAGCTACTCCGCAATACAACGTCATCACCAGGGCAACCATGAAGAATTCGCTCACTTTGCCCGAGGGGGAGGTAAAGGAGAGGCTTGCCTCAGGCGATCCTTATGTGATCAGGCTAAAGGTGCCAAGAAAACAAGAAATAAGATTAAATGATATGATCAGAGGCTGGGTAATGGTGCATTCCTCAGCCCTGGATGATAAGGTACTAATGAAATCTGATGGTATGCCTACTTACCACCTTGCTAATATAGTCGATGATCATTTGATGGGGATTACCCATGTGATCAGGGGAGAAGAGTGGCTTCCTTCAGCCCCTATTCATGTCTTGCTATATCAGTATTTTGGCTGGGAAGATACCATGCCACAATTTGCCCACCTTCCTTTATTGTTAAAGCCCGACGGGAATGGCAAATTAAGTAAGAGAGATGCACAGAAACACGGTTTCCCGATTTTCCCAATGAAGTGGATTGATCCTGAAACAGGGGAAACATCAATTGGATTCAAAGAAGCAGGTTATTTACCGGAAGCTTTTACAAATTTCCTTGCCTTTCTTGGATGGAACCCGGGAACTGCCCAAGAATTGTTTACCATGGAAGAGCTAATCGAAGCTTTTTCTATTGACAGGATAGGAAAGTCAGGAACAAAATTTGATATTAATAAAGCAAATTGGTTTAATCAGCAATATCTTAAAAAGAAGCCAAATGAGGAGTTGGCAGGATATCTTTTAGCAGAATTAAAGAAAAATAATATCGAATGTTCTCCTGAAAAGGCGGCAAGCATTTGTAATGAATTAAAGGAAAGGGTGCTATTTCAACAGGATTTCTGGATGGAAGCAAAATATTTCTTTATTGCTCCCGAAGAGTATGATGAAAAGGTGATCTCCGGAAAGTGGACAGAGGAAGCCGTCCGTGCTTTGACCGGATATAAGGAAGCTCTATTAAAGATAGAGGGAGAATTTACAGCTGAACTTGCGAAGGGAATCCTTATAGAGGTTTTGGAAAAAAACAATATCAAAATGGGCAAGGTTATGCAAGCATTAAGAGTGTCTTTGACGGGTGCTGGTGCTGGTCCTGATCTGATGAATATTATTGCTATTTTAGGCAAGGAAGAGACAGCAGCAAGAATAGATAGGGCACTGATACAATTGAGTGATCATGTAAAAGCTTAAGCCATGGCAAAGAAAAAAGAAAGTAAAAGTCAAAAAAATGCTGAAAACAAAAAGAGGGCTAAACCAAAGGTAAATCCTGATTTGGAGGGGTTTGATATAAAAATCGATTCCTTTGGCGAAATTTCTTCGACCTATGATATAGATAAGATAAATGAGTTTCTAAACAGGCAGGTCGATGACAAAAAGCTTAGAGACAGAGACGATCTCGACAGTTTAAAAGGCCGTGAAAAGAAAATAAAAGATCAAAAGGAAGAAGAGGAAGATGATGATAATCCCTTCGATGAGGAAGATTAAAATAAATCAAGGTTCAGTTCAAAGTTCAAGGTTCAAGTTCAAGATTTTGGTTTAAGGTTTAAAGTAGAATTGTTCGATTCAACGCCGGAGGTTTATTATTTTGCTTTTTTTAGCTTCTAATTTGGAGATATTTATTAATTTAACAGTTAACAATTCATAATTCATAATTCATAATTCATAATTTCCTCATGACCTCTCACAAAATCGATTACAAAATTATTGGAGAAAGTATCCAGGTTGTAGAAGTTGAGCTTGATCCAAATGAAACCGTTATAGCTGAAGCCGGAGCCATGCTTTATATGGAAGACGGCATATCTTATACTACTAAAATGGGTGATGGCTCTGATGCCAACCAAAGCATTTTAGGTAAGATATTTTCAGCAGGAACCCGAATGATTACCGGCGAATCCTTATTTATGACTCACTTCACGCATCAAGGTTACGGCAAAGCAAAAGTGGGTTTTTCGGCTCCTTATCCGGGAACAGTCATACCCATAGACCTTTCGACCATGAAAAACCATGAATTGATAGTTCAAAAAGATGGATTTTTATGCGCAGCACTGGGAACAAAAATTTCGATTACTTTTAATAGAAAAATAGGCTCAGGATTGGTGGGTGGAGAAGGTTTTATATTGCAGAAATTGCAAGGCGACGGCTTAGCGTTTGTCCATGCCGGAGGTACTTTAATTGAAAAAGAGCTTAATAATGAGACATTAAGAATTGATACCGGATGTGTGGTAGCATATGAATCTACACTGGATTTTGATGTTCAAAGAAGTGGAGGTCTCAAATCTATGCTTTTTGGTGGTGAAGGAATTTTTCTTGCTACGTTAAGAGGAACAGGAAAAGTCTGGTTGCAGTCTATGCCCATCAGAAAATTAATTCAGGCATTGGCGCCCTATGGCAATAACAGCAATAAAGAAGGAAGTTCAATTTTAGGAAATCTCCTCGAATAATACTTGTAGATCTTCATCCATTTCAGCTTTAATGAGAGAAATTAAAGCTGAAACTTTATCAGTTCCTTCTTTGAACTTTAACGATACACTAGAGCCGTCCCTTCCAGTAACCCTTCAATAATAAAAGATCAACACATAAATGAGAAAGCTGAGCATTGGGATTCTAAAGGAAGGTAAAATTCCTGTTGACAGGCGGGTTCCGCTTACTCCTTTGCAGGCTGAACAAGTTGTAGCAAGGTTTCCGGGAGTAAAGGTATTATGTCAAAGCAGCCCGGTTAGATGTTTTATCGATGAAGAATATACCGATGTAGGAATTTCGGTTGCGGAAGAGGTCAATGGTTGTGATATCTTGATAGGGGTAAAAGAAGTTCCCATTAAGGAATTAATCGCTGGAAAAACATATTTTTTCTTTAGTCACACGATCAAAAAGCAGGCTTATAACCGCAAACTTTTACAAGCCATTATCCTAAAGAAAATTCGACTAATAGATTATGAATGCCTCACCGATAAAAACGGTAGTCGACTAATTGCATTTGGCAGGTATGCCGGTATCGTTGGAGCTTATAATGGCTTGCTTGCTTTTGGCCTAAAGCATAATCTGTATGATTTAAGAAGGGTGCGAGATTGCTTTGATTTAAAAGATTTAAAAACAGAATTCTCAAAAGTAATATTACCTCCTACCAAGATTGTTCTCACCGGCGGAGGAAGAGTAGCAAACGGCGCAAAAGAGGTTTTGGAAGGAATGCAGATTGCTTATGTTTCCCCAAAAGATTTTATAGCAAAAAATTTCAATCATGCTGTTTATACACAGCTGAGAAGCAAAGATTATCATTTCAGAAATGAGGATGGTGGTTTTGATGCCGAAGAATTTTATAAAAACCCGGAGAAATATCAGACTGATTTCTTAAGGTATACCAAACAGGCAGATCTGTTAATTGCCGCTGCTTATTGGAACCCAAAAGCACCCGTGCTATTTACAAAAACAGATATGCAAAAGGCAGATTTCAAAATAAGTGTGATCGCCGATATTTCCTGTGATATTGAAGGATCAATACCTTCAACCAAAAGGCCTAGCACCATTGACGATCCTGTTTACGATTATAACCCTTGGGAAGATAAGGTCGAACTGCCTTATTCGGGAAGAAAATTCATATCTGTAATGGCTGTAGATAATTTACCCTGTGAGCTGCCAAGAGATGCTTCCAGAGAATTTGGGCAAGAGATGATCAATAAAATCTTGCCATGTGTAATCAATGACGATCCCGATAACATCATTGGAAGGGCTACCATTGCGGAAGACGGCCATTTGACCGAAAATTATAAATATTTACAGTCTTATATAGAAGAAGGGAAAAACATCCTTTGATATTACAGCCATCTTTTCTTTTTGAAGAAAGCAAACATAATGATCACCATCAGGATCATAAAACCCCAGGCAGCCGGATAGCCGTATTTCCATTGAAGTTCCGGCATGTATTCAAAATTCATTCCGTAGATGCCTGCAATAAAAGTCAAAGGGATAAAGATAGTGCTGATAATGGTGAGTACCTTCATTACCGCATTCATTCTGTTGCCCATTATAGACTGATACAGGTCCAACATACTCCCGAGCAAGTCACGAGTGGTTTCCACAGAATCTATGACCCTGATTATATGGTCATAAACATCCCTCAAATAAATTCTTGTGGCCTTTTTTATCAATTTTAAATCATCCCTTTCAAGCTTATAAATTACCTCCCTCAGCGGCCAGACCATTCTTCTGATGGAAAGCATTTCTCTTTTTAAAGAATAAAGCTTGTTTAGTGTTCTTTGTGATGGTTCTATTAATAATTCATCTTCAATGTCTGCAAGCATATCCCCTGCTTTTTCCAGCACTACAAAATAATTATCTATAACTGTATCAATAAGCGCATACATGAGATAGTCAGCACCATTTTTTCGGATGCTTCCTTTTCCAGATCTTAATCGGTTCCTTACTCCCTCAAAAGTATCTCCCAACACTTCCTGAAAAGAAAGGACAAAGTTCTCTCCCAAAATTATACTGACCTGTTCTGAGTGAACATAGCCATTTTTCTCGTCATAGTTCATCATTTTTAAGACTAAGAAGATATATTCCTCACTGTCTTCAAGCTTCGGCCTTTGTTCGGGATGGAGAATATCCTCTATAGTTAGTGGGTGAATATTATAATGTTTGCAGACCATTTCCACTAGGGCAACATCCCGAACGCCGTCTATATTTATCCAGCTGGTAGTCTTTTTGTCCCTGTACCCCAAAAGTTCGTTGGGGTCCTCGATTATCTTCTCTTCAAAGTTATGCTCATCATAATCAAAGACCGAAATGGCAATTTGCCCTTCAGGATATTTTCCTGTGTACAGTAGCGAGCCAGGAGGCTGCCCAACCTTTTTTTTGCTATGCTTAAATACCTTTGGGACGTGGATTTTTTTCATAAAAAAAGCGATGATCTCTCATCGCTTTAATATAGTAAATTATTTATGGCTAACCATTCATAGAGATGAGGAATTCATCATTATTTCTGGTTCCTTTCATTCTGTCAAGCAAAAATTCCATTGCTTCGGTAGAAGACATATCTGACATGAATTTTCTCAAGATATAGATTCTTGAAAGCTCTTCTTTGTCCATCAGCAAATCTTCTCTTCTCGTTCCGGAAGCCGGAACATCGATAGCAGGATATACCCTTTTGTTGGATAATTTCCTGTCCAGCTGCAGTTCCATGTTTCCAGTACCTTTAAACTCTTCAAATATAACCTCATCCATTTTAGAACCGGTATCTATAAGAGCAGTGGCAATAATCGTTAAAGAACCGCCATTTTCTACATTTCTTGCAGCTCCAAAGAACCTTTTTGGTTTGTGAAGCGCATTAGCATCAACACCACCAGAAAGAATTTTTCCTGAAGAAGGCACTACCGTATTGTATGCTCTTGCCAACCTTGTGATAGAATCCAACAGAATGACTACATCATGACCTGTTTCAACCATTCTTTTAGCTTTTTGCAAAACTATGCTTGAAACTTTTACATGGCGTTCCGCTTGTTCGTCAAAAGTAGAAGATACCACTTCAGCATTCACGCTTCTTGCCATATCTGTTACCTCCTCTGGTCGTTCATCGATAAGCAATACGATCAGATAAACTTCAGGATGATTTTCTGAAATGGCATTGGCGATTTGCTTTAAAAGCACTGTTTTACCAGTTTTAGGCTGTGCCACTAT
The DNA here is from genome assembly GCA_946886805.1 of uncultured Flammeovirgaceae bacterium. The sequence goes on from CAMPJM010000048.1 coordinate 12,368, forward strand.
CATTCCCCTCTGTCCTTTTCCTATTGGTGAAAACAAATCGAGAATTCTTGTAGAATATTTATCAGGAGTGGTGCTTAAATTCAACCTTTCTTCCGGGAAAAGCGGTGTAAGGTATTCAAATGGAACCCTGTCTCTGATTTCTTCAGTAGTTTTGCCATTAATATATTCTACTCTTAACAAAGCAAAATACTTTTCCCCTTCTTTTGGCGGCCTTATCTGGCCTCTTACAGTATCACCTGTCTTTAGTCCAAAAAGCTTAATTTGAGATGGGGAAACATAAATATCATCGGGACTTGCAAGGTAATTGTAATCAGAGGATCTTAAGAAACCATAACCGTCCTGCATGATTTCAAGTACGCCTTCATTTTCAATCAGACCATCAAAATCCTTTATGCTTACTGTTGGCTTTTTGGGTCTTTGATTTTCGCTTCTGTCGTCTTTCCTTTCTTCACGGCGAGCAGGTCTGTCTTGTGAAGATCTTTCCCCTGCGGGAGGAAGTGTTGCCTCGGTATCAGTTTCTTGTCTTATCGGCTCTCTTTTAGGGAAGCTTTCTCTTGGTGTAGATTCTCTTTTGATTTCTGTTTCAGGTGCATTTTCTGTGGCTCCTGTTTTGGCTCCGCTTACTTCCCTTTTAAAGGTATCTAAAAGTCCTTCGGATTTCTGTGGCTGGCTGGCTGGTTTTGGGGCTTCTTTGGGGGTGGATGCAGTAGTGGAAGTAACAGGCACCTGGGGATCAGTTACATTTTCCCTTTTCCTTGGTCGTCTTCTGTCATCCTCTTTTGGTTTGTCATTTCCATCCTTTTTCTCGTCCCTTTTAATGTTGGTATTTTCTTTAGGAGCTTTTTTGGGTTCCGGAAGGTCGGTTTCTGGCATTATAGCTTGTTGATCAAGTATTTTATAGATCAACTCTTTCTTCGGCAATTTTTTATAATTTTTTACGCCTAAATCTTCAGCAATTTCCTTAAGCTCGGAAAGCAGCCTCACATTTAATTCTTCAATGTTGTACATAAATAAGTAATTAGGACTTTGCACTTAGCGGAGCTAAGGTTTTTTGGATTGACAAATAAATATTTTGATTATTTTTTTAGAATCTAACACTAAAAAGGTATGAACATGTAATGCTAAAAGTTCAAAAGATATTTCTGTTAGACAATGCAATTATATACTAA